>JBBRXF010000062.1:0-13326 GCA_038248665.1 Campylobacterales bacterium
AGAGGGTGCGCGCTGGTTTCCCGGCGCGGGCCCGAGAGAGCGCCAGGTTGTCGACCAGGGTCCGCGCGTCGGAAGTCACGTGGAGCCCGCCGGCCCAGGGTGGGTCGTCGTCGAGCGGTCCCGGGCCTTTCCGGGGGCTGATCACGAGACCCGGCAGCGCGAGCTCACGCGCGCGGCGGTTGGAGACGACGTAGAGCACTCCGTCGACCGGCATGCCGTCGTTCGCTGCCGATCGATCGGCGATCAACGCATCGGGAATCAACTCGGCCAGGACCGCCCAGCGGTTTCTCTCGATCAGCGTCGCTCAATTTTTTTTAATATTTCAATAGCTTGTTTAGACAGAGGCATAATAAAATCTTTTTTAGTTTTCATTTTATTAGCTGGAATATCTAATATTTCTGTTTCAAAATTTATTTCTTTCCATTGAAGTGAACATAAATTAAAAGGTCTTAGAGCAATATAAGGAGCTAAATTTAAAGCTATAATAGTTGTTATATCTGCTTTATATAAGTCTTCAAAAGCTTTAATATCTTGTATTAGTTCTTTTGTTTCATTTTCATTTGTAATAGCATTATAATGATTATCTTTTGTAGATATAAGTATGTTTTTTTTATCAATATCTGCAATGATATTATGTTTTACATAGTTATAAGTAACTGCAAATTTATATATTCTATTAAAATTACCCATTAATTTTTCAGTGGAACCAAAAAGTTCTTTTTGATTCATTCTATCAATGATATTTAAAATATCACTTATTATAATAGTTTCTATAGGTTTATTTCCTATATATGGATAAGCATGATTTTCAATTAGATTTATAACTTTTTTAAGAGTTGTTTCTTGCCATTCAATTTTCATTCTTGAAAGCCATTTTTCGCAAATACTTTTGAATGTGTTATCAGTATTTATATTTGATAAATTTTTATCAATAATAGGATTTATTTTTTGTTTTAAAAGTTCTCTTGTTTTATCTCTTAAAGTTCTAGCTTCACTTAATGATGTTTCAGGATAAACACCAAAACTCATAGATTTTCTTTTGTTTTCAAAAGTAAAGTCAAATCTAAAAAATTTTGTACCATTTGTTTTTACAACCAAATATAAGCTTTGTCCATCACTTAATTTATATTCTTTTTCTTTTGGTTTAGATGCTTTAATTTCTTTATCAGTAAGGGGTTTTACAACTTTTGGCATTTTTACGGTATCGCTTTTAAATAAATTCTTTGTTACCGTCAAGATTACCGTAAAAAATCTTAGAAAGTATTAAATTTGATAAGAACACTATAGAATGATTTGGAATATTAAACTTCGATAAAATCGAGCTTTTTAGATGAATTTGGAAGTTATAATTATAAGTATTGGTGGAGAAGACGGGGTTCGAACCCGTGTCTTAAAATATTTGACTTTAATATCTATACATGCTTTTTAGTAGTTTGATTTAATTTAAATAAAGTACAACTAAACTTTAAATAAACGATCTTTTATTTATTAGTCTTGACTTAAAAGATAATTATCAAGATATATCTGTTTGTTTTGTTATACTTCAAACCCTACTCTAACAGCTAATCTGTAGGTGAAGCAATGCCCGTTTCAATTAAGAAACAGGGGAGCTAATTAAGCTGCAACCCTTTGAGGCATATATGTGTTATTGTTTGCATTTAAACATTTTTTTGAGCCGCTTAACGATATGCTCAGACCGACATGCAACTAAAATCAAAATACTCTAATCGAAGCCAAAACTTCCCCATAAGTATTTACATTTGGAATTATAATCATTTAATATTAAAAGCATATTTAAATTCTTGACCACAACCATTTAAAATCAATGTTAATTGTAATCAAATTGTTACTAAATGGTAATTTTAAACTATTTTATCCATTCTTATATTTAAAAATAGTACAATAAATACATAAAAATATATCGGAGTGAATAATGAGTAAAAAAGGTATTTTAATTATCGGAGCAGGTGGAGTTAGTCGAGTAGCCACTGTTAAATGTGCAATGAACATCGACACTTTTGAAAAGATTACATTAGCATCAAGAACAGTTTCAAAATGTGAATCTATTGCTGCTGATATTTTAAAAAATCAAGGAGTACAAATTGATGTAGCTTCTGTTGATGCTGATAATGTAGATGAATTAGCAAAATTAATTCAAAAAGTAAATCCAAAATTAGTACTAAATGTAGCGTTACCTTATCAAGATTTAACAATTATGGACGCTTGTACAAAATGTGGAGTTGATTATGTAGATACTGCAAACTACGAACATCCTGATGAAGCAAAATTTGAATATAAATTACAATGGGCAAGAAATGACCAATTCAAAGAAGCTGGAATCATGGGATTATTAGGTTCAGGTTTTGACCCAGGTGTAACTGGAGTATTTTGTGCTTATGCTCAACAAAATCTTTTTGATGAAATTCACACTATAGATATTATGGATTGTAATGCTGGTGACCATGGTTACAAATTTGCTACAAACTTTAATCCAGAAATTAACTTAAGAGAAGTATCTGCAAATGGTAGATATTGGGAAAATGGGCAATGGATTGAAACTACACCTTTAGAAATTAGAGTTGACCATGATTATCCAGAAGTTGGAGTAAAAGCTTCTTATCTTTTATACCATGAAGAGTTAGAATCATTAGTTAAAAATATCAAAGGTTTAAAAAGAATTAGATTCTTTATGACATTTGGAGATGCTTATATTCAACATATGAATTGTTTACAAAATGTTGGAATGTTAGGAATTGAGCCAGTTATGCATAAAGGTGTAATGATTACTCCAATTGAATTCTTAACTACATTATTACCAGATCCTGCAAGCCTTGGGCCAAGAACTGTTGGAAAAACAAATATCGGTTGTATTATCGAAGGTATTAAAGATGGAAAAGCAAAAAAAGTTTACATCTACAATATTTGTGACCACCAAGAGTGTTATAAAGAAACAGGAGCACAAGCTGTAAGTTATACTACAGGAGTTCCTGCAATGATTGGTTCTAAATTACTTTACAAAGGCATTTGGAAAAATAAAGGTGTATTTAACATAGAAGAATTTGATGCAAAACCATTTATGGATGAGTTAATGACTCAAGGTCTTCCTTGGAAAATTGTAGAACTATAAATTAATTCTTTTTCTATACTCGGCGTTGGAATAGAAGATTTTACAAACTCATTTACTAATGTAAACTCCTTTGTAAAATTTCTCTTCCGCCTTGATTATGAAAAAAATCTTTTAATTTATCTATTTTAATAAGAGGAGTTTGTGATGAAAAAATATATTTGTACAGCGTGTGATTATATTTATGATCCAGCTATTGGTGATCCTGATTCAGGAATTGAGGCAGGTACTGCATTTGAAGATTTACCAGAAGATTGGGAATGCCCAGATTGTGGTGTAAGTAAAGAGGATTTTGAGCCACTTGAAGACTAATAATATAATAGTAGATAGTTTTGACAAACTACCAAGTCCAAGTTTTGTATGTGAAGAGAAACTTTTAGAAAAAAACTTAATTCTTCTAAAAAGAATTCAAGATGAAGCAGATGTAAATATTCTTTTAGCATTAAAAGGTTTTGCAATGTGGTCAACTTTTGATTTATGCAAAAAATATCTAAAAGGATGTTGTGCATCTGGACTTCATGAAGCAATCTTAGCAAAAGAAGAGTTTGGTGGAGAAGTTCACACTTATTCTGCTGCTTTTAAAGATGATGAAATAGATGAGATTATTTCAATATCAAATCATGTGGTATTTAATTCTTTTAATCAATTAAAAAGATATAAAGATAAAGCTTTTGGAAAAACATCATTAGGAATTAGATTAAATCCTGAATATTCATCTGTTGAAGTAGATTTATATAATCCTTGTGCACCATTTTCAAGGATGGGAACAACAAAAGCAAATTTTGATGAGTCTTTATTAGAGTATTTAGATGGTTTCCATTTTCATGCACTTTGTGAACAAAATGTTGATGCACTTGAGGGTGCATTAGCAGCTTTTGAAGATAAATTCTCTCAATATTTTGACAAGTTAAAATGGGTGAATTTTGGTGGTGGCCATCATATTACAAGAGCAGATTATGATGTTGAGGGCTTAATTAAACTTTTAAAAGATTTTAAATCAAGATACCCACATCTAAAAGTTTATCTAGAACCAGGTGAAGCTATAGGTTGGCAAACTGGATATTTAGTAGGAACAGTTCTTGATGTAATAAATAATGGTATGGATTTAGTTATTTTAGACACATCAGCTGAAGCTCACATGCCTGATACTTTAGCAATGCCATATCGAGCAATGGCAAGAAACTCAGGCCTTACAGGTGAAAAAAAGTATACTTATAGATTAGGTGGAAATACTTGTTTAGCTGGAGATATTATTGGAGATTACTCTTTTGATGAACCTTTAGAAGTAGGGGATAAAATCATTTTTGAAGATATGATTCATTCTACAATGGTAAAAACAACTACATTTAATGGAATAAAATTACCATCAATTGTGATAAAACATGATGAAAATAGTTATCAAATTGTAAAAAACTTTGGTTATAATGATTACAAAATGAGACTTTCATAGGAGATTAAATGAGTGGACACGAAAGAAATATTATTGATCATGAATTTTCAGATATGGAAGTTATTGATAGTAAAAAATCAATAAAGCATGATTATAAGAATAAAGATAGAAAAAAAGAAGAACTAGAAAAAAAAGAAGAAGATGGAGTTAAAAAAGTTCAAATTTGGGTTAGAGAAGAGACTTTAGAATATGAAAAAGAGTTAACAAGACTTCAAATTGAACTTTTAAAACTTCAAAATCATGTAAAAGAAGAAGGTCTGAAAATTTTGATGATTTTTGAAGGTAGGGATGCTGCTGGAAAAGGTGGAACTATTAAAAGAATCACTGAACATCTAAATCCTAGGGGTGCAAGAGTAGTTGCACTTGAAAAACCAAGTGATATTGAAAGAACACAATGGTATTTTCAAAGATATACAAAATTTCTTCCAAGTGCAGGAGAGATAGTTCTATTTGATAGATCTTGGTACAACAGAGCAGGTGTTGAACCTGTTATGGGATTTTGTACAACAGAAGAACACCATGAATTTTTAAGAGAAGTTCCTGAATTTGAAAAAATGCTAGTTAAATCTGGAATTATTTTATTTAAATTTTATTTCTCAGTGTCAAAAAAAGAGCAATTAAAACGATTTAAAAAAAGAGAGATAGACCCTTTAAAACAGTATAAACTCTCTCCTGTAGATAAAGAATCTCAAAATTTATGGGATAAATATACAATCGCAAAATTTTCTATGTTAATGGCTTCAAATACAGATAATGCTCCTTGGACAGTAATTAAAAGTGATGATAAGAAGAGAGCTAGATTAAATTGTATAAGACATATTTTATCGAATCTTAAATATGAAAAGAAAAGTGAAAGTAAAGATCTCTTTAAAATTGACAAAGATATATTAATTAGTGGTACTCAAGAGATTGAAAATATGGAACAAGATCATAAATTAGAGAGGGTGTCTTAAAATGAATTTAGGTGATTTTGAAAGAACAAATTGTAGTGGATTATATATTTCAAAAGAGAGTCATCCTGAATTTGGTAATAAATATATAGCTAGATTTCAACATGACAAAAAGAGATATGTAAAAGTTTTAGGCTTTACAAAAAAAGATAATTTAACTAAAAAAGATGCAATTGAATTATTTAAAGATTTTAAAGATTCTGTTATCTCTAAAACTGAAGTAAAAGTTGAAGAAAAAATTAAACCAGAGGAAAAGAAATTGTTAACTAAAGATAAAGATAATGAAATTGTTAAAAAGTTACAAGATGAAAATGATCTTTTAAAATCAATTTTAGGTAATTATGAAAAATTAAATCCTCATGTTTTATCAGATGGTATACAAAAAATTTATGATTTAGAAGCTTTAAAGAAATATCAAATTGAGTTAATTAAACTTCAAAATTGGCTTGAAAAAGAGAATAAAAGAATGATTATTCTTTTTGAAGGAAGGGATGCTTCTGGAAAAGGTGGCGCAATTAGAAGAATTACTAGATATATGAATAACAAACACTACAGAGTAGTAGCCCTTGGAAAACCTACAGAAACTCAAAAAAATCAATGGTTTTTACAAAGATATATTACTCATTTCCCAACAGGTGGAGAGATTGTTTTATTTGATAGATCTTGGTATAACAGAGCTATGGTTGAGCCAATTTTTGGATTTTGTACACCAGAAGAGCATGAAATTTTTATGGAAGATATTGTTAATTTCGAGCAAGATTTAGTAAGACAAGGAATGGTTTTAATTAAACTTTATTTTTCTGTTTCAAAAGAAGAACAAAAAAGAAGATTTGAAAGAAGAATTGAAGATCCATTAAGACAATGGAAATTTTCAGAAGTTGATATGCAAGCTCAAGATTTATGGGATGAATTCTCAGAAAAAAAATATGAAATGTTAAGAAGAACTACTTCAAGATCTGCTCCTTGGCATATTGTAAGAAGTGATGATAAACATAAAGCTAGACTTGAGGCATTAAAAATTATTTTAAATTCTGTTGATTATGATGGAAGAAATTATTCACTAGATTTTGATGCTAATGAAGAGATAAATATCTCTGTTCAAAAAGAACTTCTACAAATGAGAAAATCAAAAGATTATTAAATCTTTTGATTTCTTTTATAATAAAAAACTATATTAATAACTACAAATTCCCTTTTAAAACTCTATAAAAGCCATCTTTTAGTAAAGACTTAGTAAATTTTAGATAAAATCAGCGTTAAAATTATAACAATCGGAGTAAATTTAATGGAATTTAGCGCAAATAGAGTTGATGGTGCAAATGCGGTTATAACTGCAACTATTGCAAAAGAAGTAGTAGAATCAAATTTAGACAAAGTAGCAAAACAAGCTGCTAAAACAATGAGTGTTCAAGGTTTTAGAAAAGGTAAAGTTCCTGTAGCTGTTGTTAAACAAAGATTTGCTGATAAATTAAGAGAAGATGCAGAAGCTGACGCTTTAAGAAAAATTTTAGATGACTCTTTAAAAGAATTAAAAATTGCAAGTGCTGATTTAATTGGTGAGCCAACAATTTCAAAATTTGACAAAAAAGAAGATGGTTCTATTGATGTAGAAATTTCTGTTGCTTGTAAACCAACTATTGATTTAGGTGATTATAAATCTTTAATTCCAGCTATTGAAGATAAAGCAGTAGATGTAGCAGAAGTTGATGCTAGATTAGAAGAAATTGCTAAATCTTCAGCTCCTTTAGAAAAACTTAGTAGAAAAAGAGCTGTAAAAGATGGTGACCATGCTGTTATCGACTTTGAAGGTTTTGTTGATGGTGTTGCATTTGAAGGTGGAAAAGCTGAAAAATATCCATTACCAGTAGGTTCAGGTTCATTTATTCCAGGATTTGAAGAACAAGTTATTGGTATGAAATATGAAGAACAAAAAGATATTGTTGTAACTTTCCCAGAATCTTACCAAGCTAAAAACTTAGCTGGAAAAGAAGCTACATTTAAAGTAACTTTACATGAAATCCAAGAAAAAGTTGCAGCTGAATTAAATGATGAATTTGCACAAAGAATGTTACCAGGTGAAGAGAACGTAACAATTGATACTTTAAGAGAAAAAATTAAAGAGCAAATGAAATCTGAAATCATGAGCAAATATTATAGAGAAGAATTAAAACCTGCATATTTAGAAACTTTAGTTGAGAGAATAGAATTTGCATTACCAAATTCTGTAGTTGATCAAGAGATTAACTATGCTTTAAATAATAAAGTAAGAACTATGACTGAAGAAGAAATTTCTGTATTAAGAGAAAATGAATCTAAAGTTGAAGAAATGAGAAATGAATTAAAAGAAGATGCAGTTAATTCTGTAAAAGCTACATTCATTATCGATGCATTAGCAAAAGCTGAAAATGTTCAAGTATCTGATCAAGAAGTTATGCAAGTTCTTTATTATGAGGCAATGCAAATGGGACAAAATCCACAAGAAGTTGTAAAACAATATCAAGAAGCTGGATACCTACCTGCAATTAAAATGTCTATGATTGAAGAAAAAGTTATAACTAAATTATTAGATGAGAAATTAGGAAAATAATAAAATAGGATTAAATATGAGTTATATACCATACGTAGTTGAGAAAACAGGAAGAGGGGAGAGAAGTTACGATATTTATTCAAGACTTCTTAAAGATAGAATTATTATGTTAAGTGGAGAAGTAAATGATGCTGTAGCTTCTACAGTTGTTGCACAGTTACTTTTCTTAGAAGCTGAAGATCCAGATAAAGATATCTATTTATATATCAACTCTCCGGGTGGAGTAATTACAAGTGGTATGTCTATTTATGATACTATGAATTATATCAAACCTGATGTTTGTACTATTTGTATAGGTCAAGCTGCATCTATGGGAGCATTTTTATTATCTGCTGGAACAAAAGGAAAAAGATACTCTTTACCAAATTCTAGAATAATGATTCACCAACCATCAGGTGGAGCGCAAGGGCAATCAACTGATATTCAAATTCAGGCACGTGAGATTCAAAGAATGAAAGATTCTTTAAATGCTATTATTGCTGAGCAAACTGGACAACCTTTAGAAATTATTGAAAAAGATACAGATAGAGATAATTTTATGAGTGCAGAACAAGCTTGCTCTTATGGTTTAATTGACGAAGTTATAGCTAAGCATAAATAAGAAAGTTGTTGATGATTAGAGAAGTTATAACTTATCCAAATAAATTACTTCGATTAAAATCAAAGGATGTGGAGCAATTCGATAATGAATTGCACACTCTTTTGGATGATATGTATGATACTATGATGGTACAAAATGGTGTTGGATTAGCAGCAATTCAAATAGCAATTCCCTTAAATGTTTTAATTATAAGTTTACCAAATGAAGAAGATATTCAAGAAAAAGAAGAGTTAATTGAAGCAATAAATCCTGTAGTTACCCATAAAGATGGAACTCAAGTATTTACTGAGGGTTGTTTGAGTGTTCCTGGTTTTTCAGAAGATGTTACTCGTGCACAACATATCATAGTTGAATATTTTGATAGACATGGAAATAAGCAAGTTATGGAGTGTGAAGATTTTCTAGCAGTTGCATGGCAACATGAAATGGAACATTTAGCAGGTCACCTATTTATTGAAAATTTATCAATAATCAAAAGAAAGAAGTTTGAAAAAGAGTGGAAAAAAAAGATAAAAGATAAAAAATAATTTTTATCTTTAACCTTTTTTTATACACCAAAGCCTTTTCTTAATACATTAAATATCATTGAAAATATTAAACTGTTTGCTAAAATCCAAATTCCCCAAAAAAATCCTTTTTCAAATTTTGTAAAGAAAATATCTTTAAATAATAATGGACAAGATTTAATTGCTAAATAGAAGTAAATGGCAATTCCTACATACATTGTATATTTGTTTTGTGATGCAAATAATATTGTAATAAATGATATAAAAGGTATGAAAATAGTTAGCGCAAAAAATTTACCATAAACTTTTCTTTTTTTATCTCCATCAAAATATCCAACTGTATGGCCACATTGTGGGCAAACTGTTCCCAATCTTGATAATATTTCATGATTGCACTCTGGGCAATTTATAAGTGATGACATTTTTCTTAATTCCTATATTTTTTTGCCAATTATAGCAAGTGAAGTTAAAATAATGGTTAGTATGTATAAATTGATAACTTATTCTTTATATAAAAGAAGATAATATATAATTAATTATATTATTAAATGGTTGTAGAATATGAAAATCATAAAATCAGCTTCCCTTGATACCTTAGATGCAATTAGCATTGATGTTGAATCAACATTTACAAAAGGCTTACCGACCTTTACAATAGTTGGAATGATAAGCACAAGTATTAGTGAATCAAAAGATAGAGTAAAATCAGCTCTTTTAACAAATGGTTTTAAATTTCCACCTCTAAAAATCACAGTTAATCTTTCACCTTCTGAAATAAATAAAAAAGGAACACATTTTGACTTGGCTATTGCTTTACAAATAGCACTTTTTGAAGAAAAAAATATTGATTTTGAGGATATATATTTTTTTGGTGAGCTAGCACTTGATGGAAATATAAAAGATACAAGTTCAATTTTTCCAATTATTTTATCCCTTGTAAAACAAAATATTATTAAAAAAGTTTTGGTTTGTGAAGCAAGTGCAGAAAAATTATCAAATATTCCAAATCTAGAAATTTACAAAGTAAAAAATCTAGAAGAAGCAATAACATTTAGTAAATCAAAAAAGAAAGAGGACTTTTTATTTGAAAAGAAGATTTTAGAGTATAAAACACTAGAAATAAATGATGAAAAGTTTTATTATGAGACAATTTATAAAGATGATTTTTCAGATGTTATTGGACAAGAGATGGCTAAATATGCTGCACTAATTAGCGCAGCAGGTAATCATAATATTATTTTTGAGGGAAGTCCTGGGTGTGGAAAATCTATGATTTCAAAAAGATTACAATATATTATGCCTCCCATGAGTTTAGAAGAGATTTTAGAAAAAGCAAAACTACAAGCTTTAGATTTTAAAGAGGTAGATTTTTCTCCAATTAGAGCTTTTAGGTCACCCCATCACAGTTCCACAAAATCCTCAATTTTTGGAGGTGGAAGTATAAATGCAAAGATGGGTGAAATTGCTTTAAGTAATAATGGTATTTTATTTTTTGATGAATTGCCACATTTTTCAAAATCAATTTTAGAAGCATTAAGAGAACCACTTGAAGATAACAAGATATTAATTTCAAGGGTAAATAGTAAAATCATGTATGAAACTAAATTTATTTTTATTGCTGCTATGAATCCATGTCCTTGTGGAAATTTACTTTCAAGTCAAAAAGAGTGTAGATGTAATGTTCTTGAGATTCAAAGATATAAAAACCGTTTGAGTGAACCATTTTTGGATAGAATTGATTTGTATGTTGTTATGAATGACAGTTTTAGTGATAACAAAAATATTGTAAATTCAAAAGAACTTCATGAAAATATTATAAAAGCTTTTATAAAACAGAAAAAAAGAAATCAAAAAGAGTTAAATGGAAAGTTAAATGAAGAGGATATAAAAAAGTATTGTATTTTAGATGAAGAGTCTAAAGTTATTCTTGAAAAAGCAAGAATAACTTATCAACTTTCATTTAGAAGTATAAACAAAGTTTTAAAAGTTGCAAGAACTATAGCTGACTTAAATGATAATGAAATTATTACAAAAAATGATTTATTACAAAGCTTGAATTTTAGAAGAAGATAAATCAAACTTAGAGATAGTTTTTAAAAAGTGCATTTTTATTGTATAATGTAAAAAAAATAGATTTTGCGAAGAAAAACTTCGTATTGATTACAAAGGAATAAAAATGACAAAATGCGGATATGTATCAGTAGTAGGAAGACCGAATGCAGGTAAAAGTTCACTTTTAAATTGGCTTGTTGGTGAAAAGATTGCGATGGTTTCACATAAAGCAAATGCTACAAGAAAAAGATCAAATATTATTGTAATGCACAATGATGATCAAATAGTATTTATTGATACTCCAGGTATCCATGAAACTGAAAAACTATTAAATCAATTTATGCTTGATGAAGCATTAAAAGCAATGGGTGATTGTGATTTAATTCTATTTTTAGCACCAGTTACAGATAAAGTTTCACACTATGAAGACTTTTTAGTAAAAAATAAAAAAGGTGTAAAACATATTTTATTACTTACAAAAATAGATTTTGTATCAAATGCAGAAGTATTAGAAAAAATGAAAGAGTATGAAAAATATAGTGATAAATATGAAGCTATTATTCCTGTTTCTATAAAAAAACAAACAACTCAAGCTGATATTTTAAATGATGTTGTAAAACATCTACCTGTTCATCCATATCTATTTGATCCAGAAATTATGACAACTGAACATTTAAGAGATCTTTTTAAAGAGTTCATTAGAGAGTCAATTTTTGAGAATATTAGTGATGAAATACCTTATGAAACTGATGTTATGATAAATAAAGTTGATGAAAAACCAGGTGTTGATGTAATTAAAGCTACAATAATTGTGCAAAAAGGTACGCAAAAAGGTATGATTATTGGTAAAGATGCAACAGCAATTAAAAGAATTGGAAAAGACGCAAGACTTAAAATTGAAAAACTAACTGGCAAAAAATGTTATCTTGAACTTTTTGTTTCAATCAAAAAAGGTTGGACAAAAAACAGACAAGGTCTAAAAGAATTAGGTTACGACGTAACTTTTTAAAAGAGAATCTTTTCTCTTTTAAACTCACTTATTTAAATAAAAATAATTTTTAATTTTATTAATAAACTTAAGCAATAATTTTATATACTTTTTAAAATAATATAAAAAATTATATAAATTGGATTTATATGTCAAATTTTGCTCAAGCTAATGAAATAAAATCTCTATTTATTGATGTTTCTGAAGAGATAGAAAATAAAAACTTAAAAAAATTTATTTTTACCTCACTAAAATTAAAAAATTTATTAGTTAATAAAAATGATTTTGTACATATTAATTTCATTAGTGAATTAAAGCAGTATCAAATCCTTATTTTCCCAACTCACTACATAAATGCTACTTTCCAAATATATGAATTATTTTATTTAGATAAAAAAGAGTCAGATAGTTTTGATTTATATTTAGCTGAAGATTATTTTTGTTTATATAAAAATGCTGAATTTTACTATTATCAAAATATTGAATCAGAAATTTTGATAAATGATTTAATTGAATATATTAATAAAAACTTCTCTTTAAAAATAGATACTTATACAATCATCAATAATGCTTATGAAGAAGAGTTAAAAAATGATTATTTAGAAAAAACACTCAATAATAAACTTATAAATTTTAATAGTAAAAATAGTTATGGTTTTTGGATTTTTCTTTTTTATATTTTGATGCTTATATTATCTTCTAGTCTGTTCTTTTTGAATAATCAAATTGATAGTGAAAATAAAAATGAAATTGTTTCTGATAGTTATGATAAATTAAAAAATGAACATTTTTTTATTTCATTTTCTTCAAATCTCAATGAATTGTCAGATTTATTAAATAAATACAACCTAAATTTAAAAACTTTAGAATATAAAGAAAATAGATTAAAAGTAGTTCTATCAACACCAATAAAATCTGATATTTACTCTTTTTTTAGTGAATTAAAAACAAATTTGATTTCCCATGATATAAACTATTTTGAGAATGAAAAAACTTATGAATCGACTATTTATGTTAAATTATCTAAATAATAAATTCAGTTCAAGCTCTTTAAAAACTAAAATAGAG
>JBBRXF010000063.1:0-13292 GCA_038248665.1 Campylobacterales bacterium
AATTGTAGTCATAATTCTTTTATTAGAAAAATCATTTATACTATTTATTCCAGAATCTTTGGTACTCATTAAAATCAAAGGTGTTGATTGAAATAGTGCATATAATGCAACAATATTTGGATTTTTTATTCTTTCAAGAATTAAAGTCTCACGTCCTACCGCAAAATCAATTTTTCCATCATTTACCTCTTTAGGTATATCAATACCAAATTCAAAAGGTTTTATTTCAACATCAAGTCCCAATTCTTCATAAAAACCTTTCTCTTTTGCCATATAATAACCTGCAAATTGAAATTGATCAAGCCAAGATAATTGAAGTGTGACTTTTTTTAATTCTTGCGCAAATAATAGTTGAGAAAATAGAATAATAAAGATTGATAGAAATTTGATTTTTTTTAATAAACTCAAAGATAAATCCTTTAATAAAATTACTCAGAGTATATCAAAAAAAAATAGGAAACAAGTAAAAAAATAGATTAAAAGATACTATAAACGTAAATAAGTTCATAGTATCTTTTTATTAAGACTAATGTAAGAAGTGTCTAATTCCTGAGAAATATAAAGCCATTCCATATTCATTAGCAGCAGCAATAATTTCATCATCTCTAATTGAACCACCTGGCTCAATTACACATTTAACACCAGCCTCAGCTGCAGCATCAATACTATCTCTAAATGGGAAAAATGCTTCACTAGCTAATACTGCACCAGTTACATCTATTCCCATATCTTCTGCTTTTCTTAAAGCTGCTTTTGAAGCATCAACTCTAGAAGTCATACCCATACCAACAGCTACCATTGCAGAATCTTTTACATAAACAACACAATTTGATTTTGTTAAAGAAGCAATTTTATAAGCTATTTCCATATCTTTTACTTCTTGTTCAGTTGCAATTCTTGTTGATTTTAATTCTGAATTTCTAACTTCATCTTCTTTTACTTTATCAGCATCTTGGAATACAAATCCACCATCAACTCTTTTGAAGTCAATAGCATCATTTGCAAGTTCTAAATATTGTGTTCCTTGCTCAAATAATTTGATTCTTTTTTTAGAATCAAATACGGCAACAGCTTCAGGCGTGAAATTAGCTGCAAATATAACTTCTAAGAAAATTTCATTCATTTTTTCTGCTAACTCTTTATCAACTGTCCCATTAACTGCCACTACTCCACCAAATGCAGAAACAGGGTCACATTTAAGCGCTTCAACGTAAGATTCTAATAATGTATCTTTAATTGCAAAACCACATGGATTTCCGTGTTTTACAATACATACAGCATTATCTTTTCCAAATGCAGCAGCAATTCTAGCAGCTCCTGAAATATCACCCATATTATTAAATGATGCTTCACCTTTTACAGTTTTAAATTTATTTGTAAATTGTGCATCAAATTCGTATAATGCACCTTTTTGATGAGGATTTTCTCCATATCTTGTATCAAATACTTTTGAACCTACAATAAATTGTTTTGCTCCAAATCCACCATTAAATCTTTTGTTCATATAATTTGCAATCATTGAATCATAAGCAGCTGTGTGCTCATAAGCTTTTATCATCATATCACGTCTGAATTCAACTGTATTTGTGTCATTTTTTAGATTTTGTAAAACTAAATCATAATCAGCAACATCTGTAACAATAATAACAGAATCGAAGTTTTTAGCAGCACTTCTAACCATCGCTGGTCCACCAATATCAATGTTTTCAATTATCTCTTCAAAATCATCAGTTTTTTCAATAGTTGCTTTAAATGGATAAAGATTTACACAAACTAAATCAATACCTTCAACACCTAACTCTCTTGCTTGATCAAGATGAGATTGTTTATCACGTCTATGTAAAATTCCACCATGAATATATGGATTTAAAGTTTTTACTCTTCCTTCAAAACACTCAGGAAATTTTGTAACTTCATTTGCTTCAATTACTGCAATTCCTGCATCTTTAAGTTTGTTATATGTTCCACCTGTTGAAATTATTTCATAACCTAACGATACTAACTCTTTAGCAAAATTTTCAACACCACTCTTGTCACTTACACTAATTAATGCTCTCAATTGTTTTCCTCAAGTTTTATAGTTTTTATTATTATACAAAAAAAGCAATTAGGACTCCCTTGATTAAAAAATGTATACTTTTTCTCTATCATGTAATTATTTTCTATGTTACAATAGTTCATTAGAGCATTTATAGGAGTTTATTATTGGAAAATTTTAAAGAATTAGACCTTTTATGGATATTAGTATGCAGTTTTTTGATCTTTATGATGCAACTTGGTTTCTCATTAGTTGAAACAGGTATTGTAAGAACTAAAAATACTATTAATGTGGCAATGAAAAATCTTATTGATACTGTGTTTAGTATTATTTTCTTTTGGCTTTTTGGTTTTGGACTTATGTTTGGTCTTGATAGTTATGGTCTTATTGGCACAGATAATTTTTTAATAAATGGCAAAGATTTGCAATTAAATGGTTTTTTCTTTTTTCAAGCAATGTTTGCAGCAACTGCAATTACAATCGTTTCAGGAGCCGTTGCAGAAAGAATAAAATTTAATGGCTATATTGTTGTTGCAATTATCGTAAGTGCAATAATTTACCCTATTTTTGGCCATTGGGCTTGGAGTGAAAATGGTTGGCTTAAAACTTTAGGTTTTATTGATTTTGCAGGTTCAACTGTTGTACACTCACTTGGAGGTTGGATTGGACTTGCAGGTGCAATTGTTTTGGGGCCAAGACTTGGAAAATTTAGAAAAGGAAAAATAACTTATTTTGCGCCTAGCAATCACAACTTTGTGGTGTTTGGAGTATTTATTTTATTTTTTGCTTGGTTTGGTTTTAATGCAGGAAGTTTATTAACTTTTAAAGCAGATGTAACATCTATTTTATTAAATACTTTATTAGCAGGTGTTTTTGGTGGTTTAAGTGCTTGGATAATTACCCTATTTAGTAAAGAAAAAGTTGGTGTTGAAATATTTAGTTTTGGTATTGTTGCAGGACTTGTGGGTATAACAGCTGGATGTTATGAATTTACTACAACACAATCAGCATTTGTTGGATTTCTTTCTTCTTTTATAATGCATTATGCAGATATTGTTTTAACAAAAAAATTTAAAATTGATGACCCATTAAGTGTTGTGGCAATTCATGGATTTGTTGGGGCTTGGGGAACAATCGCAGTTGGAATATTTGCTAATCTTCCTGAAAATTTTACTAGATTTGAATTAATTTATGTACAGACATTAGGAGTAATTGTTGCTTTTATTTTCTCTTTTGGTTTTGGATTATTACTCTTTTTATTTTTACAAAAAATCAATCTTTTAAGAGTAAGAAAAAAACATGAAGTTTTAGGTTTAAATAGAAGTGAACATAATGCAAAACTTCCTTGGGTTGATACAATTCAAAGTATTATTCAAATAATGAAAACAGGAAATGTTGATAAAAAAATATATGAAGAGAGAGATACAGAAATAGGAATTGTTTCAAAATTCTTTAACTATTTACTTAATATGCTAAAAGAAAAAAATAATGAACTAAGAAAATCAAATCAAAATTTATCCGTAAAAGCATACCATGATAATTTAACAAAAATTTTAAATAGAAATGGTCTTCTTAAAAAACTTATAGAAAAAAATAATGACTATATCTTAGCAATTATTGATATTGATAAATTTAAAAATATCAATGATACTTATGGTCATGATGTTGGGGATTATGTGTTAAGGGATTTAGCAGCAATTATTTCAAATAAAATTAGAGTTACTGATATATTTGCAAGATGGGGAGGAGAAGAGTTTGTTCTTATTTTTGATACAAAAGATTTACTGCAAGCCCAAAATATTGCTGATAATTTAAGAAAAGATGTAGAAAACTCAAAATTTAAAACAGTAAATAAAATAACAATTTCTATTGGTGTTAGTGAATTTAAAAGTAAAAATGATACATTTGAAGATGTGTTTAAAAAAGCAGATCAGGCACTTTATCAGGCTAAAAGTAGTGGAAGAAATAGAGTTTATGTCTATTAGGAAATTTTACTCTCCTAATAGATTTTATTTATTATAAATCTTGTTCAATTACTTGTTTGAATCTATTGAAATAAACAAAACTAGCTTTATCTAAATCTTTATAAATATCATTGATAGAAATTTTATCTCCACCAACTTGACCAATTTTTGAACACTCAATATTGAAAGATTTTGCAACTTTTTCAAATGCTTCACAATTTTCAGGTCTTACTTCAACAATTGCTCTACTTAAAGATTCAGAGAATATATCTTTTGAATCATTTAAAGAAATAGAGATTTCAATTCCAATATTACCCACAACTGCCATTTTAGAAGCACTTACTGCAATTCCACCGATGTTCACATCTTTTGCAGATTTTAATAAACCTTTTGAATTTGCCTCAATAACTGTATTCCATAAAGCTAACTCTTTTGCAAAGTTTACTTCTGGGTGAACACCAGCAACTTTTCCATACATTTTTTTCATATATAAAGAAGCACCAAATTCAGATTTTGTTTCACCTAAGATATATAAAATATTTCCATTTTCTTGAACACAAGATGGTAATACTTTATTTGCATCTTCATTAACTCCAACCATTGCAATTGAAGGTGTTGGGAAAACCCCTACTCCATTTGTTTCATTGTATAAAGATACATTTCCACCAATAACTGGAGTATTTAACTCTCTACAAGCTTTTTTAATTCCTTCGCAAGAAGCAGCAAATTGCCACATAACTTCAGGATTTGTAGGATTTCCAAAATTTAAACAATCTGTGATTGCTTTTGGAACTGCTCCTGTCATTGCAACATTTCTTCCAGATTCCATAACTGCAGCTGCTGCTCCTAATTCTGGGTTAATGTAACAAAGTCTTGTATTACAATCAGCACTCATTGATAATGCTTTTCCAGTCTCTTTGATTCTAATAGATGAACCATCAAGTTTTCCTGGACCTTTAATTGTATTTGTTTGAACCATTGAATCATATTGAGAATAAACCCAAGATTTATCAACAACTTCCATGTCACTAAATAAATCATCAAATGCAGCTTGATTTGAAATCTCTTTATCTAATTTAATATCTTCAATACCATCTAAATATTTTGGTTTTGATGTTGGTCTATCTAATACAGGAGCTTGTTCAGATACTGGTTGAACAGGAACTTCAGCACATTTTTCACCATGCCAGAACAGTTCCATATTTCCTGTATTTGTAACTTCACCAATTACAGCAACATCAAGTTCCCATTTTTCAAAGATGTCTATAACACCTTGTTCACAACCTTTTTTAGCACAAATAAGCATTCTTTCTTGAGATTCTGAAAGCATAAAGTCATAAGGAGTCATTCCCTCTTCTCTAGCAGGAACTTTATCTAAATGCATAATCATTCCAGAACCTGAACGTCCTGCCATTTCAAAAGAAGAAGAAGTAAGCCCAGCAGCTCCCATATCTTGAATACCAATAATTAAATCAGCTTTAAATAACTCTAAACAAGCCTCTAAAAGTAGTTTTTCAGTAAATGGATCTCCAACTTGAACAGTTGGTCTTTTTGATTCAGAATCTTCTGTGAACGCAGCACTTGACATAACTGCCCCACCAAGACCATCACGACCTGTTTTTGAACCTACATACATTACAGGATTACCTAAACCTTCTGCTTTTCCTAAGAAAATTTCATCAGATTTTGCAAGTCCAATAGTAAATGCATTTACAAGATTATTTCCAGCATAACACTCTTCAAATGTAGTTTCTCCACCAATTGTAGGTACTCCCATACAGTTACCATATCCACCAATACCAGCAACAACACCTCTTAAAAGGAATCTATGTTTTTGTGCAGTTTCACTATTACCCTCAATTGAAGCAAATCTAATTGAATTCATATTTGCAATTGGTCGAGCACCCATTGTAAATACGTCTCTTAAAATTCCTCCAACTCCTGTTGCCGCACCTTGGTAAGGTTCAATAAAACTTGGATGATTGTGTGATTCCATTTTAAATACAGCAGCATATCCATCACCAATGTCAATAACACCGGCATTTTCACCTGGACCTTGAATAACCCAAGGAGCTTTTGTTGGGAAACCATTTAAATATTTTTTACTTGATTTATATGAGCAGTGCTCAGACCACATAGCAGAGAAGATACCAATTTCTACATAGTTTGGTTCTCTTCCTAAAATTTCTTTGATATTTTCAAATTCTTCAAGTGTTAAAGAGTGAGCAAGTGCTATCTCTTGAAGGTTCATCTCTTGTTTTTGCATCTTTCGCCTTAAAATATGGTTGTTAAGTTAAGGCGATTATATCTAAAAAGAGTTAAATTTTATTTTAATCTTCCGATAGAATTTTTACTTGATTATTCGCTATCTCTAAAAATAGCTCTTTTTTTCCATTAAATTTTACACTTGGACTTATATATTCTTCATCCATTAAAACTTTAAACATATTTTTTCCTAATGAATTAGGATAAGGTGCAACATCTATATTTGAAAATTTAATCGTTTTTTGTTCATTTTTAGCAAAAACTGACCTTTTTTGCTCAGAGAATAGGCTAAAACCTGTTTTATCTGCTCTTTTAAAATCATTTGAATAAAAAGATAAATACTCTTCTATATTAGAATATTTCCAAGCATCTTTCCACTTATAAATAGTTGCAAAAATTATTACCATATCTTCTTTTGTTACTTTTTTAAAATTATTTTCAGCAGTAAGCAAAATTGTTTTACTTAAATCAATATTTTTTTCTAAATTCTCAAGTTCATTATTATTTAAAGCAATACAGCCTTTAGTAAACTTTTCTCTATCAGCATTAAAAGGCATTCCATGAATCCAAATTCCTGAACCTTTTTTATCTAAACTTTGATCAAACACATTTGGATAAGAAGTTACAAGGGCAAAAGGTCCATAAAAACTATCTAAACCTACTCTTTTTTCCACCAATTCATAAGCACCTTCTGGAGTTTTTTTATCACCTTCAGTATATTTATCACCTTGATTTTCACCTACAATTACACTATTTCTCAATATTAGTTTATAATCATTACCATTTCTTTCATAAAGTGCTATTTCTGATTGTTCTTTTTGCGCTACAAGTACAAATTTTTTAAGCTCATAATAACCAAAATCAACATTTCTGTCTTTAAAATACTCTCGCCAATATGTTATATCTTTTAACTTATTTTCTAACTCTTTTTCAACAGAACTAATACCTTCATATCTATATAATGTAACTAAATCTTGTGCATATATATTAAAAGCTACTGCTAAAAAAACTACAAATTTAAACAAATATTCCTCCATGTTAATCTTTAAGTTGCGCCATTGTATAATGTTTGCCCTAATTATTTAATAAAAAAAGTGAATATACTATGAAAAAAATTATTTTATCAATTATTATTATTTTTAACTTCCTACACTCTGCACAGGTAGAAGAATTAACTTGGCCAAGAGGAGAAACTTTTCTAACTTTTTTAGATAAATACAAAATTTCTCAAAAGCTTTATTTTGATTTAGAAAAAGAAGATCAAGAGTTATGCTCTGAGATATCAGCAGATGGAAGATATTACTTATATACTGATGATGATGGTAAATTAAATCAAGTTTTGATTCCTATTTCAGATGATATGCAACTTCATATTTATAAAGATAGTAAAAATGAATATAAATTTCAAACTCTTCCTATAAACTATACAGAATTTACAGAAATTGTAGCTATTGAAATTACTGAATCAGTATCTCATGATATTGCAAAAGCAACAGGTGATGTAACTTTAGCTGCCTTAATAAAATCAATTTTTACGGAAGGTGTTAATTTTAGAAAAATGCAAAAAGGTGATTTTATAGCTTTAGAATACTCACAAAAAGCTTATTTAGGAAAACCTCTTGGAATGCCTGACCTAAAGGCTGCAATGGTTCAAATTGATGGCACATCTTATTTTAGATTTAAAAATTCAAAAGATGATAAATATTATGATGAAAAAGGAACTGGTTTTACAAAATCCTATTTTTTCCAAATTCCAATATCTTTTACAAGAATTTCAAGTGAATTTACAAACAAACGATGGCATCCTGTTTTACAAAGATTTAGAGCCCATTTAGGAACTGATTTTTCTGCACCTGTTGGAAGAACAATATTTGCAGCTGCTGATGGAAAAATTGAATTTTCTGGAATAAAAGGTGGTTATGGAAAAACTACAATAATTAATCATAATAATGGATACAAAACATTATATGCCCATCAAAGTGATTGGGCAAGGGGTATTAAACAAGGTAAAACTGTTAAAAAAGGTGACCTTATAGGATATGTTGGGAATACGGGACTTAGTTCAGGACCCCACTTACACTTAGGTTTATATAAAAATGGAACTGCAATTGACCCACTAACTGTTATTAATAAACCAAGTGTTGATACATTAGAAGCAAAAGAAAGAAATATTTTTTTAGCAAGTACTAAAACTATTCAGAAAAAATTTGAAACTGAAATTAAAAATGAAAATAGAAATATAGCTACAAAACTAGATAGAACAACAGATAGAAGTGAAATAAATATTTTCTAAATAAACCAATAGAAATTCTATTGATTTATTTATGAAGTGATTGTGCAACTATTGATAAGAACTCATCTTTTGTTGTTTTATTAGATTTAAATAATCCTCTTAATGCTGATGTAACAGTAGTTGAACAAATCTTTTCAACTCCTCTCATTTCCATACACATATGACGTGCATCAATCATAACGGCTACACCTTTTGGTTTTAAATGCTCATTTAAAGCATCACAAATTTGCTCAGTTAATTGTTCTTGGATTTGTAATCTTCTTGCAAAAACATCTACAACCCTTGGTATCTTTGATAAACCAATAACTTTTCCATTTGGAATATATGCAACATGTGCTTTTCCAATAATTGGTAACATATGGTGTTCACACTGAGAATAAAACTCTATATCTTTTACCACAACCATTTCATCATTTGTTGAAGTAAAAAGAGCCTTTTCAATTATCTCTTTTGGATCTTGTTTATATCCACTACACATAAATTCATAAGCTTTTCTAACTCTTTTTGGAGTATCAATTAAACCTTCTCTATTTATATCTTCACCTACATGCTCAAGCATCTTTTTTATAGCATTTTCAAATTCTATTTCACTACTCATTAATTATAATCCTTTAAATTTTTATATTATTTCTAATATTAAATCCAACCTTTTTTCTTAAAAATTAAGATTGGTGTAATTGATGCAATTATCATAAATATTATAGATACTAAATATCCATATTCCCAATGTAATTCAGGTATAAAATCAAAGTTCATTCCATATATACTCGCAATTAGTGTAGGAGGAAGGAAAATTACATTTACAATTGTAAATATTTTTATAACCTTATTTTGTTCAATACTTAAAATACCAATAAAGATATTTTGTAAATAATCAAGTCTTTCAAAATTAAAATTAGTATGGTCAATTAATGACTTAATATCCTTTAACATAATAGGCAATTCATGTTTATCATCCACAAATTTTTGTGATTTTAAAAGTGAATTTAATATTCTTTGTTTATCCGTTAAGTTCTCTCTAATTTTCATATTCAAATCTTCAAATGTAGAGATTTTTTCAAGAATCTCTTCATCATCATTTGAATAATCTGTAAATACGTGTTTTCTAATTTTTGTTATCTCTTTTGATAAATTCTCAATTGTATCCGCATCAGCATCAATTCTAATATCAATAATTTGACAAAAAATTGAGTAACCAGTTTTAAATTCACGTGGAGAAATCAAAAGTTTTTTTGTAAAAGTATTAAATGTTTCTAATTTTTTATATCTAACAGAAATTAAAAGTGTTCCTTGTAAAATAAAAGAAACTGTCTCATTGAATGCAGATTTATTATCATTTATCAAGAAGTAACTATTTATCTCTATTCTATTATTTTCTTCCCAATATCTAGAACTCAGCTCAATCTCTTCCGTCTCTTGTTTTGTGGGAAATTGCATATCAAACATATTTTCAACAGCTCTTACTTCTTCGATAGTTGGAAGAAGCATATCGATCCAGATTACACTATTTTTATCTTCGTTACTCTCTAGAAACTCTATTCCTTCGATAACGTTAAGTTTATTCCCTTTTTTGATGTAACAGTTAATCAAAGTAACTCCTTTTCAAACTTTTATCATATTTCCCATATCCCATATGGGTATAAAAATTCCTAACACAATCCAAAGTATTAAACCCATAATTACAATCAAAAATATTGGTTGTATCAAGGATGTTAGCAAATTCATTTTATCATTAAATCTATTTTTGTAAATCTTTTTTATTTCATCTATTGTAATACCTAAAGAGTTTGAAACTTCCCCTGTATTTATTAGATTTAAAACTATATCATCGAATATTTGTATTTCTAAAAAAGAGTCATTGATACTTTTTCCATTTTGTAATAAATTATCAATTATAGATATTTTATCCAATAGATATTTGTTTTTTAATAAAATTTTTGAAGAAATGAAAGCTTTGTGAAATTCATAATTTGATTTCAACATAATATCTATAACTAAAAAGAGTTTATATAGTTGCATATTTAAATATATATCTTTTATTAGAAATATTTTTGAAATAAATAATCTATCTAAGAAGTACTTAAATCGGCTATTCTTCATATATAAATAACTAAAAAACATATAGAATCCTAGAAAAATAAAAAGAATAAATAAAGAATAATTCTCAAAAATATATTGAGTCTTTAGTAACAATTTGGTTGCAAAGGGAAGCTCTTGTGTTGTTTGAGAAAAAATCAATTGAAATTTTGGAATAACAAAAGTAAAGATTGATATTAAAGAGAAAATAAATGAAATAATCAAAACAACAGGATAAGCCATTGCTTTTATAAAAGTCTTTTTTATTTCATAATTCTCACTTAATAAACTACTCAAAGCTTTAATATTTAAAGCAATATTTCCTCTATCTTGGGATATTTTTAAAAAAGCTGGAATTAGATAATTTATTTTAAAATTATTTAGATTTTCATCTATCTCTTTTCCCGTTGAAAAACTATATTTTATAACTTCTAAAAATCCCAAAACATTCTTGTCTTTTTTATTTTTGATTAAAATATCAAGGGCATCACTAATATTTATATTTGCTTGAAGCATTATATTTAATTCATAAAAAAGCAAATTTAGTTTTTTATCATCTAATCTTTTTTTTCTAAAAAATTCAAAATTAAAATGCTTTTTAAACTCTTTTATTTCAATTATATTTGAAGGCAGAGTTTCATTTGATAAATTTTTTGTTTCTAAAATTAGTCCTTTTATTTCACTTTTATCTTGATATTTTATTTTATATTTTTTCATTAAAAAGTTGCAACTTTATAAACTTCTTCAAGGGAAGTTTGATTTTGTTCTACTTTTTGTTTTCCATCATCTAAAATATTTTTAAAATCAATTTTAGCAAGATAATTTTTCAATTCATTAATATCTGATTTTCTAAAAATCATGGAAGATATTTTTTCATCGACTTTTAAAATCTCTGCAATTGTTGACCTATCATAATATTTTGTATAGTTACACTTTTCACATCCAAGTGCACCACAAAATTTACAATAGTTTAAAACCAATCTTTGAGCCATTACAAGTTTTAAAGTACTTGAGATTAAAAAAGGATCAGCTTGCAAGTCTATTAGTCTTAGAATCGTCTCCACAGCACTATTTGCATGAATACTTGCAATCACTAAATGTCCAGTTAATGAAGCTTGTAAAGCAATATCTAATGAAAACTTATCTCTAATCTCACCAATGAAAATAATATCAGGATCTTGACGCAAGATATTTTTTAATACAAGTTCAAAGCTCAGGCCAATTTTACTATTTATTGGAATTTGACAAATTGAGTCAATTTTATATTCAATTGGATCTTCAACAGTAATTATCTTTTTTTCTTCACAATTTAGCTCTTGTAAAATTGAATATAAAGTTGTAGTTTTTCCACTTCCTGTTGGCCCTGAAATCAGAATCAAACCTTGGGTTAATTTTAGTGTTTGATTTAAAATTTCAAGTAAGTTTAGTGACAGACCTAAGGTTTGCAGATTTTTATCAATATTTTTATTATCTAAGATTCTTAAAACTATAGATTCAGCTTCAAGGGTTGGCATTGTTGAAATTCTAAAATCATAAGTTCTATTTTTTATAGTTAAAGAAAACCGACCGTCCAATGGAAGACGTACCTGCGTCATATCTAAATTTGAAATCAATTTAATATAAGAGGAAATTAGTTTAAAAAAATCACTTTTAAATGCAAAAAAAGTTTTTAGTCTTCCATCAATTCTAAATTTAAATAAAACCAAATCTTTATATTGCTCAATATGAATATCACTTGTTCGCAAATGTATGGAAAAAGATATTAACTCTTCTAAAAATTTATCTATATATTTTTCAAAACTATTTTGGCAAATTGCTTTAAAAGCAAATGAATATAATAAGATTTTTGTGTCAATATGACTTAAAAGAAAAAGAAGTTCTAACTCTTCAATCTCAATAAAAGTGATTAATTTATTAAAATCATCTTTTATTGTTTGTAAATTTGAACTTTTACAAACTGCAATTTTTATACTTATTTCATTTTCAAAAATAGGTAATACTCTATTTCTTACAAAATAATCTTTTTCATATTTTTCAAATAAAGTGTAATCAATTAATGTTTTTAATATCGTCTTCATTGTTTAACTCTAATATTATTTTACTGTTTTCATTTTCTAAGACCACAAAATTCCTTTCTATTTTAGTAAGAACAAAATCATTAATTTTTTCATTCTTTTTAAGCCAAGTATCATTTATAAAAGCATAGTCAGAAATGATTCCATTTATTTTATACTTAAGAGTTTTTTCCTTATTAACTAATTGATTATTTACTTTTACATCTGCAGGTTCTGTCTGCTTTACAATCTTTTTAATATAAAATTTATTTAAATCAATTTGTAATTCAAATGAATAATTTTCTAAATCTTGTTTATTTAAAATAAAAAATTTTATGTTTGTAAAATTATTTAGATTTTCTATTTTGCCAAGAAACTTTTTTATATTTTCCAAATTTGCTTTTGCTTTTATTGAAACTATCTTTTTATTGTTTGAAATATTAAATATAACAATCTGATTTTTTGAAGCATAATCTTGAATATTTGAAAATAAATCCAAAAAAGAGTCTTTAAATTCTAAATTTGAGTAATCATCAATTTTTATTTTTGCTTTTATATCAACACTATCTTTGGCTGTATAAGAAAAAACAAAATAGATAAGA
>JBBRXF010000064.1:0-13173 GCA_038248665.1 Campylobacterales bacterium
GATGTCATAAGTTCGAGTCTTATATCGACCACCATTTTAAAAAGTTACAAAATGCAGTTGCATTAGATTTTTAAAGATTATTTTTCGTGACTTCTATTTATTCTTATAAATAGTATTTTCAAAGTGCGGTTGTAGTTTAGTTGGTTAGAATGCCTGCCTGTCACGCAGGAGGTCGAGGGTTCGAGTCCCTTCAACCGCGCCACTTTTAAAATCCTTTCAAAGAAACTTCTCATAAAAAACTAGATATTATACCTTCCAATTAAAAAAAAGGTTTTTAATGTTAAAAGCAAAAAGTTTATATCACCTAATCGTTTACAGTATTTTATTTATTATTGTATTAATCTCTTTTTTTACATTTATTATTATTAATAATGCCCATGAAGATCTGCAAGAAAAAATACAAACTTTAAAAGATGATTACACTGACAATCAAAAAGAATTAATAAAAAATCATGTTAATTATGTAATAAATTTTATTGATTATTACTATGAAGCCAACAAAGATAAAAAATCAGAAGCAACTATACAAAAAGAAGTTATCCAAGCTATTCAAAAGTTAAGAATTGGGGTAACTCAAAATGAATATGTTTTCATTTATGACTTTAATGGCAATCTTATTCACGATTCTGTATTTAAAAATAATATTGGTCAAAATTTTTTAAATACAAAAGACATTAATAATAAAGAAGTTATAAAGGAGCTTATAAAAGCTTCAAAAAAATATTTGGGCGGATATGTTGAATATATTTGGTATAAACCTGAAATTGGAAAACAAACAAATAAAATATCTTATGCTAAATCTTATGATAGATGGAATTGGACTATAGGTAAAGGGGTTTATTTAGATGAGATTGATAAATTAGTAAAAGAAAAAGAAGAAGGTTATAATCAAAAAATTTCTAACTACACTTTACAAATAACCTCACTTACTATTATGCTTGTTTTATATTCTATATTCATTTATAAAAATGCCACTATTTTAATTGTAAATGACGTTAAAGAGATTGGAAAATATTTTAAAGAATCACAAAAAGATGATAAACCAATTAATCAAAATAGATTAATTTTTGGTGAGTTTAAAGTTATTGCAAATTATGCAACAGATGCCATGAACAATATAAAACTAAGAACTAATATGCTTGAAGATTTAAATAAGAACTTGGAGTATAAGGTTAATGAAAAAACTAAAGAACTAACAAATCTTGTTGACTCACAGAAAAAATTTATAAAAAACTCTGTTCATGAGATAAATACTCCCCTATCAATAATTCAAACAAATATTGATTTACTTAAAATGAAAATACCAAATAATAAATACATTACAAATATCGAATCAGGTTCTAAAATAATTCAATATATATATGATGATTTATCCTATTTAGTTAAAAAAGATAGAGTTGTATATGAAAAAGAGTATTTAGAGTTTTCTAGAATTTTACACTCAAGAATAGATTTTTTTGATGAAATTGCTCTTTCTAACTCTTTGCACTTTGTGAGTAATATTGAAGATGATATTTATATAAAATTTAATATTACAGAACTTCAAAGAGTAATAGATAATAATTTATCTAATGCAATAAAATACTCTTTTGCTAAATCTCCAATAATTGTGAATCTAAATTATATAAGTGATGAAGAGATTGAATTTAGCGTTTCAACTTATTCAAAGAAAATTGAGCATGAAAATAAAATCTTTGATGACTTCTATAGGGAAAATAATGCAAGAGGTGGATTTGGTCTTGGATTAAAAATTGTCAAAGATATATGTGATAAAAATTTAGTTATAATCGATTTAGATTCAAATGAAAAAGAGACAAAATTTACTTATAGGTTCAAAATAAATGAAGATACTATTACTTGAAGATGAATTAATGCTTAATAATGCCATTAGTGAATATTTAAAAAATATAGGGCATATGGTTGAAAGTTTTTGTGATGGACAAGAGGTTTTAGATAAACTTGATACAGTAACTTATGATTTATTGGTATTGGATATTAACGTGCCAACAAAAGATGGATTTGAGATTTTAAGTGAATTAAATGAAAAAAAGATTTATATTCCTACAATTTTTATTTCTGCATTAATAGATATAGAAGATATTTCAAAAGCATACAATCTAGGTTGTAGAGAATACATAAAAAAACCATTTCATTTAGGTGAATTAGGCATAAAAATCAATCAAATTCTAAAAAAAGAACAAAACAATACTTCACATATTAAATTCTCAGAAAACTACTCTTATTCAAAAGACAAACAAACACTATATTTTAATGGTGAACCACAAAATCTCACAAAAAAGCAGTTAGAAATTATTCATATTCTTGCTCTTAATATAAACATGATTGTAGATTTTGAAAGATTCAGAATTGATATTTGGGATGGTGAAGATATTGATAATCCCACAATTAGAGCTGAAATTTCAAGATTAAAAAAAGTATTAAAGGAAGATTTTATAAAAAATATCCGTGGACTTGGTTATAAAATTGACAGACATTATTCTGCATAAACTCCTTTTTTAGGGAGTTTACCCTTCAGTTAAAAATATAAATCTCACTTATATCTTCTTTAAATAATAATAATTGCTATCCTTTTGCTATTTACTATAACTATAATTAGCTAATTAAATTATTTAACGATTTTTTTTGTTTAATATAAATTTTTAAGGAGAGAAAAGTGAGTCCAGAAAAAGCACAAGCATATTGGAGAGAAAACATCTCTATGATTGTCAAATTATTATTAGTTTGGTTCGTATTTTCTTTTGGTTGTGGGATTCTATTTATCAATGAACTTAATGCAATTGAAATTAGTGGAGTTAAATTGGGTTATTGGTTTGCACAACAAGGTGCTATTTATGTTTTTGTTATCTTGATTTTTGTTTATGTAAAAGTAATGACAGGGATAGATGAGAAATATGGCGTTAATGAGTAAGGAGTAATACAATGGATTTACAAACCTTAATTTATCTATTTGTAGGTATCTCTTTTGCAATTTATATCGGTATCGCACTTTGGGCCAAAGCTAGTTCAACAAAAGAATTTTATGTTGCTGGTGGCGGAGTTCATCCAATTTCAAATGGAATGGCAACAGCAGCAGATTGGATGTCAGCCGCATCATTTATCTCTCTTGCAGGAATTATCTCTTTTAAAGGTTCAGATGGTGGTGCTTACTTAATGGGATGGACAGGTGGATATGTTCTGCTTGCAATGCTTTTAGCTCCATATTTGAGAAAATTTGGAAAATTTACTGTTCCTGACTTTGTTGGAGACAGATACTATTCTGATGTAGCAAGATTAGTTGCAATTATTGGAGTTATATTCGTTTCATTTACATATGTTGCAGGTCAAATGAGAGGTGTAGGAATCGTTTTTTCTAGATTCTTACAAGTTGATATTAATACAGGTGTTATCATTGGTATGGCAATTGTATTTTTCTACTCAGTTCTTGGAGGAATGAAAGGTATAACATATACTCAAGTTGCTCAATATATGGTTATGATTTTTGCATATATGATTCCTGCAATTTTTTTATCATTACAAGTAACTGATACATTTTTACCACAATTAGGTATTTTTTCGCAAACTACTTTTGCCTTTAATACAGGTGTTCAAGTTATTCCAGAGGGAACATATCTTTTACATGCCCTTGATCAATCCTTATTAGATTTAGGATTCAGTGAATATACAAAACCTGGTAATTTATGGAACATGTTTATGTTAACAACTGCTTTAATGTTAGGAACTGCTGGATTACCCCATGTTATTGTTAGATTTTTCACTGTTCCAACAGTTAAAGATGCAAGAATATCTGCTGGTTGGGCATTAGTATTTATTGCAATTATGTATACAACTATCTCGTCTGTTTCATCATTTTCAAGAATAAATTTAATTAAAAATGTGCAAAATGTAGATTATGAAGAGTTTGTTAATGGTGAAGCTAGAAACGTAGATGGAACAATTAATCATGGTAAATGGTTTCAAACGTGGGAAAATGCTGGATTAATTGCTTGGAACGACAGAAATGGTGATGGAAAAATCCAATATGCTTCTGGAGTTGCATTTGATGGTAAAGGTGGAAAACCAGTATTTGATGGTGAAAATAGAGATAAAGATGGACATAAATTAACAACTAATGGAAAACCTATGGCTGAAGAGGCAGAATTAGCAAAAGGTAATGGTGTTGCTAATGAATTATATGTAGATGTTGATATTATGGTTCTTGCAAATCCTGAAATTGCAAATTTACCTAATTGGGTTATTGCATTAATTGCAGCTGGTGGTTTAGCTGCTGCTTTATCAACAGCTGCTGGTTTGCTACTTGTAATTGCCTCGTCAATTTCTCACGATTTAATGGGACAAATTATCTTTAAAGATAAAGAAACAGGCAGATCTACATTAAATGAAAACACAGAGTTAATGTGGGCTAGAATTTCAGCAATTGTTGCAATTTTAGTTGCAGGTTACTTAGGTATTAATCCTCCAGGTTTCGTTGCACAAGTTGTAGCTTTTGCATTTGGCTTAGCTGCTGCTGCATTTTTTCCAACAATTATCCTTGGTGTATTTGATAAAAGAATGAATAAAGAAGGTGCAATAGCTGGTATTATCGTAGGTCTTACTTTTACATTTGCATATATTGTTTATTTTGTATTCTTAGGTGGTGATCCAAAAGATTATCTATTTGGAATAAACCCAACTGGAATTGGAACACTAGGAACATTATTACACTTTATTGTGGCATTTGCAGTATCAAGAATGACTCCACCACCACCAGAGCATATTCAAGAACTTGTTGAAAGAATTAGAATTCCTTCAGGTGCTTCTGAAGCAATAGAACATTAAAACACAACCCAAAAAGTATACCTTTTGGTATACTTTTACAAAATAGGTAACTAAATGAGTATCCAAGACCAAAAGACTTTTCTTTCAAATATTCACCCTTTTCAAGTTTTAACACCCGAACAAATGGAAATATGTATAAAACACATGGATATTGCATATTATCCTAAAGATTCACTATTAATAAATCAAGAAAAAATTCCCAACTACTTTTTTATAATAATAAAAGGCTCAGTTTACGAATATTCAGATGAAAATATTGTAGTTATGGATTATCATTACCAAGACTCTTTTGATTCTAACTCTTTAATTTATGGGAAATGTAATAATACCTTCAAAGTTTATGAGGATTTGATTTGTTATGAATTAGAAAAAAATACTTTTTTAAAATTACTTGAACTTAATCAACAATTTAAAGACTATTTTTTAAAAGATTTAGTAAATAGAATTCAAACATTAAAACATAAAGAGTATACATCTGAATTATCATCATTTATGATTGCAAGGGTTGAAGACACTCTTATTCAAGATGCTTGTATTGTTGATGAGAATATAAAATTAATTGATGCTATCGAGCAATCAATGGAATTAAAAACATCTACTATTATTGTAAAAAATCATCAAGGAAAATATGGAATTATTACTGACTCTTTACTTAAAATAAAAGTACTACTAGAAGGAAAAGATTTATCAATTCCAGTAAAAGATATTGCTGTATATCCACTGTTAACTGTTTTTAATGATGACTATTTATTTGAAGCTCTTACAATGTTAATTAAAAAAAATATAAAAAGAGTTGGTGTTATAAATAGTAAATTTGAATTAATTGGCATCTTAGAACAAGTTAATGTTCTTTCACATTTTGCAAATCATACCTATGTGGTTGATTCAAAAATTAAAAAAGCTAAAAATATTGAAGATTTAAAAGCTGCAAGTAAAGATTTAATAAATATTATAAAAAGTCTTCATTCAAAAGGTGTAAAAGTAAATCATATTTCAAACTTAATTGGACAGTTAAACACAAAGGTTTATCAAAAACTCTACTCTTTAGTTTTACCAAATGAATTAATAAACAATGCTTGTTTTATTGTTATGGGAAGTGAAGGAAGAAATGAACAGATTATAAAAACAGATCAAGACAATGCACTAGTTGTAAAAGATGGCATTGATGTAGAACAATATAGACCATATATGAATGAAATTACAAAACATTTAATTGATTTTGGTTATCCGTCATGTGATGGAAATATTATGGTTTCAAATCCATTTTGGTGTAAAACTGTAAGCGAATACAAAAATGAAACTGCTAGATGGATTCTAGCTCCTGATATGCAAAACTATATGGATTTAGCTATTTTCTTTGACTCTTTTGCAGTTGCGGGGAATAAAGAGTTATTGATAAATCTAAAAGATGACTTGTTTAATAAACTTTTTAATCAAGATGTATTTATGGCATATTTTTCAAGAGCTACTTTAACATTTGATACACCAAATACACTTACATATATAATGTCTAAATCTCAAACAATTGATATAAAAAAAGCAGCTGTTTTCCCAATAGTTCAAGGTATTAGAAGTTTAGCCCTTAGAGAAAAGATAAGAGAAACAACCACAGTAAAAAGAATAAAAATTCTTGAAGATAAAAAAATACTCGAAAAAGATAAAGCAGCTGAATTATTAGAAGCTTTTGATGTGGTAAATACCCTAAGATTAAAATCACAACTTGAAAATATTCAAAATAAAAAAGAAATTAATAACGAGATAAATACTCAAGCCTTAGGAAAAATAGAAAGAGATTTATTAAAAGATTCATTCAAAATTGTAAATGAATTTAAAAAATTTATCTCATATACTTTTAGAATTGACAAAATTTCATAATGTTTGCTAACTTTTTAAAAAATTGGAATAGAAAAAAACTAATAGAAAAAAGATTTGATTTTTTATTTAATGCACCAATTCCAAATGAATATGTATGTTTAGATTGTGAAACAAGTGGCTTAAATCCAAAAAAAGATGAAATACTCTCAATTGGAGCTGTTCATATAAAAGAGAATAAGATTCTAATGAGAAAAACATTTAATATATTTCTAAAACCTTCTAAATATATTAATCCAGAATCAATAAAAATACATCATATAAGACCTATAGATTTAGAAAATGGAATAAATGCACAAGATGGAATTTATCAGCTGTTAGAATTTATTGGCTCAAGACCAATAGTTGGATATTACATAAAATTTGATGTTGCAATTATTTCTAAATATACAAAAGAATTTATTGGAATAAAACTTCCAAATGAAACTATAGAGGTATCTTCTTTGTATTATAAAATAAGAAAAAGATCTACTGGTTATGAATTCATCGATTTAAGGTTTGATACGATACTAAAAAATCTTGATATTCCAACACTAGGAAAACATGATGCACTCAACGATGCTATCATGACATCAATGATGTTTTTAAAACTAAGAGATTTAACTCCTGCAAAAAAACTTTTTTTATAATTAATCCATTTTTTACACAAATTTCATAAATTTATTATATTTTTTAATAATGCTATGTAATTGCAACTAATATATTTTATAATTGTAATGAATCTTATTTAAGGAGAAAAAATGAATAAAGAATTGGTAGACAGGATTAAAAATAATCCTAAATACACAGAACTTGTTTCAAAAAGAAGTTCTTTTGCTGCAAAATTAGCAATCTTTGTGTTAGTAGTTTATTATGGTTTCGTTTTAACTATTGCATTTAATAAAGAATTTTTTGCTACAAAATTATCAGATGATGGTGTTATGAGTATTGGTTGGCCTATCGGTGCTGCAATTATTGTAATCGCTTTTATTACAACTCTTGTTTATGTTATAAGAGCAAATGGAGAGTTTGAAGACTTAGAAATGGCTATTAAAAATGATGTAAAGGATATTTTATAATGTTAAAAATATTTACTCTTTTAGGTTTATCTTCTTTAGCACTTTTTGCTGCTGAAGGTGCTGCTGCGGATACATTAAATGTATCAGCTGTTGCAATGTTTTTTGTATTCATTGTTGGAACAATGGGTATTACAAAATGGGCTGCTAGTAAAACAAAATCTGCTTCAGATTTCTATACAGCTGGTGGAGGAATCACAGGATTCCAAAATGGTTTAGCAATCGCTGGAGATTATATGTCTGCTGCATCATTCCTTGGTATCTCAGGAATGATTTTCTTACATGGTTTCGATGGTATGATTTATGCTATTGGATTCCTAGTTGGTTGGCCAATTATTTTATTCTTAATGGCTGAAAAATTAAGAAACTTAGGTAAATTTAACTTTACAGATATTGCTGCATATAGATTAGATGGACAAAAAATCAGAATTCTTGCTGCTTGTGGTTCTCTAACAGTTGTTACTTTCTACTTAATTGCTCAAATGGTTGGAGCTGGAAAATTAATTGAATTATTATTCCACATTCCTTATGGTTGGTCAGTTGTTATCGTTGGTGTATTAATGATTATCTATGTAACATTTGGTGGTATGCTTGCTACTACTTGGGTACAAATTATTAAAGCTGTATTACTTTTATCTGGTGTTACATTTATGGCATTAATGGTTCTTTCACATTATGGGTTCTCATTCCTTTCTTTAGCTACTGAGGCTGTTAGTATGCACCCTAAACATGATGCTATATTAAATCCTGGACCATTCGTAAAAGATCCTGTATCTGCTATATCTTTAGGATTAGCATTAATGCTTGGAACTGCTGGATTACCTCATATTCTTATGAGATTCTTTACTGTTAATAATGCAAAAGAAGCTAGAAAATCTGTTGTTTATGCAACTGCATTTATTGGTTACTTCTACTTAATCATCGGTGTTGTTGGTTTAGGTGCTGTTGTATTCTTATTAAGTCCAGAAGCTACTATGTACTTTAAAGACGGTGTTATCGATATGAAAAACATCATCGGTGGAAATAATATGGCTGCTGTTCACTTATCTTCTGCTATTGGTGGAGATATTTTCTTAGGATTTATTGCTGCTGTTTCTTTTGCTACAATCTTAGCGGTTGTTGCAGGATTAACTCTTGCTGCTTCTAACTCTATTGCACACGATTTATATGCAATCGTTATTAGAAAAGGTAAAGCGACTGATGAAGAAGAAATGAAAGTTTCAAAAAGAACAGTTTTAGTTATTGGTGTTGTAGCAATTCTTTTAGGATTTGCATTTGAAAAACAAAATATTGCATTCATGGTTGGTTTAGCATTTGCACTTGCTGCATCAGCTAACTTCCCAATCTTAATTTTATCAATCTATTGGTCAAAATTAACAACAAGAGGTGCATTTATTGGTGGATTCATGGGATTAATTACTGCAATTGTTCTAGTTATATTAAGTAAAACTGTATGGGTTGACATCTTTAAATTTGAAAAAGAAATATTCCCATATACACAACCTGCATTATTCTCTATTGCAGTAGCATTTATTGGAATTTGGTTCTTCTCTATCACAGATAAATCTGCTAGAGCTGAACAAGACAAAGCTGGATTTGAAGCTCAACAAATTAGAGCTGAAACTGGTATCGGTGCTGATGGAGCGGTTTCTCACTAATCACACTAGTTTTTTACTAAAGAGATTCTTCTCTTTAGTAATATCTTTTTTATATTTCAATCCCCACTTTTAAAATCTTAGAAAAAACTTAAATTTACCAACTAAATCTAATAATTTATAATCATATTTTATGTTACAAATCTACAAATAAGTATCAATTTATATACAATTCCTATAAAAAAATATTCTAAATTTTCATTTATATGTATAATAAAAAACATTTTCCCATTTGCTACTTTAATGCTACAATTAAATTTAGTCAATGTGGAATAGTGAGAACAAGGATAGCATTTAAAAATGTTAGATGAAAAAGGAAGCAAAATGAACGACGAATTAGTTGAACGAATTGAATCTAATCCAAAGTACAAAGAATTAGTTTCAAAAAGAAATAGCTTAGGTATCAAATTAGGTATTTTTGTTTTAGTAATGTTTTATGCATATATTTTAGTTATTGCATTTAATAAAGAACTATTAGCAACAAAAATTGGTGATGGAATTACTACAATAGCATTTCCTATTGCATTAGCGATATTAGTACTTAGTTTTATCACAACTCTTATTTATGTAAAAAGAGCAAATGGTGAGTTTGAAGATTTAACTAAAGAAATAAAAAAAGATGTAAAGGATTTAATATAATGTTAAAAATTTTAGCACTAATTTCAATCATTGCTTTAGGAGCTTTTGCCGCTGGTGATGCTACATTTGAAGCAACAAAAAGAGATTTAAATGTTCCTGCGATTATTATGTTTTTTGTTTTTATAGCTGGTACGTTAGGTATTACTTATTGGGCTGCTAAAAAAACTAAATCTGCAAGTGATTTTTATACAGCAGGTGGAGGAATTACTGGTTTTCAAAATGGTTTAGCAATTGCAGGTGATTATATGTCTGCTGCTGCGTTTCTTGGGGTATCTGGTCTTATTTATATGAAAGGTTATGATGGAGTAATTTATGCGGTTTCATTTTTAGTTGGATGGCCTGTTATTCTATTTTTTATGGCTGAAAAGTTAAGAAACTTAGGTAAATTTACATTTGCTGATATTGCTGCTTATAGATTAGGACAAAAAGAAATTAGAACTTTAGCTGCGTTTGGTTCTATTTCAGTTGTTGTTTTATACCTTATTGCTCAAATGGTTGGAGCTGGAAAATTAATTCAAGTATTATTCGGTATGGATTATGCTTATGCTGTTTTAATGGTTGGTGCATTAATGATTATTTATGTTACTTTTGGTGGAATGTTAGCAACTACTTGGGTACAAATTATTAAAGCTTGTTTATTATTATCTGGTGTTTCATTTATGGCTGTTATGGTTTTATACCATTTCAATTTTAATTTTGAATCATTATTAGTAAAAGCTGTCGAAAATCATAAATCAGGTGAATCTATTTTAAGTCCAGGTGGATTTATTACCGACCCTATTTCTGCTATTTCTTTAGGTATGGCTTTAATGCTCGGAACTGCTGGTTTACCACACGTTTTAATGAGATTCTTTACAGTTGGTAATGCAAAAGAAGCTAGAAAATCTGTTGTTTATGCAACTGGTTTTGTTGCATATTTCTGGGTAATTATTACTGTTGTTGGATTTGGTGCAATTGCATTTTTAAATTCTGCAGAAGGTGCTGCTTATTTCGTAGATGGTAAATTATTTGGTGGAAGTAATATGGCTTCTGTTCACTTATCACATATGTTAGGTGGAAATGCATTTTTAGGATTTATTTCAGCTGTTGCATTTGCTACTATTTTAGCAGTTGTTTCAGGATTAACTCTTGCAGGAGCATCTGCTATATCTCATGATATTTATGCAAATGTAATTAATCCAAATGCAAGTGACGAAAAAGTTGTAAAAATCTCTAAAATAACAGTTGTTATCATGGGTGTTATTGGTGTTGTATTAGGTATTGCTTTTGAATCACAAAATATTGCTTATATGGTTGGGCTTGCATTTGGAATTGCTGCTAGTGCTAACTTCCCTATTTTATTCCTTTCTATTTACTGGAGTGGATTAACAACAAGAGGTGCATTTATTGGTGGATTTATGGGACTTATAACTGCTGTAGCACTTGTTATTTTAGGACCTAATGTATGGAAAGATATTTTAGGGAATAAAGAAGCTATTTTCCCATTTGCTCATCCTGCGTTATTCTCTGTAACTGTAGCATTTGTTTCTATTTGGTTCTTCTCAAAAATTGATAACTCTCCTAGAGCAAAAAGAGAAAAAGAATTATTTAGAGCTCAAAATGTTAGAGCAAATACTGGTATTGGTGCAGATGGAGCTGTTTCTCACTAATTTTATAAATCAAAAGGAGAGATTTCTCCTTTGATTTATTTTCCTAAAAAATCCTTGTAAATTTCCTTCTAAGTAATAATTTCCTTATCCATATTTAGCTATCATTTATGTATATTTTATATAAAGAGAGCATAATGAGTATACTAGAACAAGAATCTTTCATATCATCAATTCATCCATTTGAAAACTTAACGGCTAGTCAATTAGAGACATTTGTCGAAAATATTGATATTGTTTATTATAAAGAAAATGAAGTTTTACAAACTCAAGGAAGTGTTCCTACACATCTTTTTTTTATATTAAAAGGATTAGTTCAAGAAAAACAAGAAGGTGAAGTTTTATCTATATATTCAAATAATGAAATCTTTGACTCTGTTTCATTAATTGAGAATTACTCAAAAAATAGTTTTATAACTGCACAAGAAACTATTTGTTACATCCTTCCTAGAGAAATTTTTATTAAAACTCTACATGAAAATCAGACATTAGAAAACTACTTTTTTCAAACTATTTCAGAGAAACTGAATTCAAATATCAATAATGAAAAAAATAAAGAGATGGCTAATATTATGATTGCAAAAGTAAAAGATGCAAAAATTCATAAAGCTGTAATTATTGATGAAGAGAAAACTATATTTGAAGCTGCAAATATTATAAAAAAAGAAAAAGTTCCAACTCTTTTATTAAAAGATAAAAAAGGGGAAATGTTTATTATTACTGATTCAGATTTTAGACAAAAAGTTATATTAAATAGAATGGATTTTGATGATAAAGTTATAAAAATAGCAACAAAGGGTTTAATATACATAAATGAAGAAGATTTTTTATTTAATGCTCAATTAATCATGGCAAAACATGGTTTAAAAAGAGTTGTTGTTAAAAATGACAAAAACGAAATTATTGGAATATTAGATCAAATTTCATTATCATCATTTTTTGCTACAAATACTTTTGCTGTTTCAAATCAAATTGTTAATGCAGAAACAGTTGAAGAACTAAAAGAAGCTTCATTATCATTTATTAAAATAATCAAATCATTAAATGCAAAAGGTGTAAAAATTGAATTTATTTCTAAATTAATAAATCAATTAAATAAAAAATTATTAGATAAATTATATAAACTTCTAGCTCCAGTTGAATTATATGAAAAATCATGTTTAGTTGTAATGGGAAGTGAAGGAAGAGGAGAACAAATCCTAAAAACTGACCAAGATAATGCTTTGATTTTAGCAGATGATTGCACAATTAGTAAAGAAGAACTTCAAGAATTTACATCTAGATTTACTGAAACATTAGTTGATTTTGGTTTTCCAAGATGTGAAGGAAATATTATGGTTTCAAATCCATATTGGTGTAGAAAAGTTTCTGATTTTAAAGATTTAATTTTCACATGGATAAATGAACCTTCACCTGATAATTTTATGAATCTTGCTATTTTTTATGATGCGATTTGTGTTTCTGGGAATA
>JBBRXF010000065.1:0-12885 GCA_038248665.1 Campylobacterales bacterium
AGAGTTGTGATTTAAGTATGGGAACAAGAAATGATGAACCTATATTAAATGATATTTTCAATAAAGCAATTAATACTATAACTCTTGAAGAAAAACAAATTATTTTTAATAAATGGATTCCTGTAAATATTGGAGAGACAATAAATTACAAAGTGATTGCACTTTGGGTTTTGGGAACAATAGCTATATTTGGGATAGTTCTTTATATTTTTATTAGTGCAAATATCAAACTCAGTAGAGAGATAAAAAAAAGAGAAGAAATTGAGAAGAGATTAAAAAGTTTTAATGAATTAATTGATAAACATATTATCTCTTCTGAAACAAATTTAAGAGGTTATATTACAGATGTTTCTAGTGCTTTTTGTCGTATTAGTAAATATTCAAGGGAAGAGTTAATAGGTCAAAATCAAAATATTGTAAGACATCCTGATATGCCCAAAGAGATGTTTAAAAATTTATGGAAAACAATTAGTCTAAATAAGACTTGGGAAGGTGAGATAAAAGATAGAGCTAAAGATGGAAGTACTTATTGGATATATACAACAATTAGTCCAAAATTTGATGAGTTTAAGAATAAAATAGGATATATTTCAATAAAACAAGATATTACAGATAAAAAAATAATTGAAGAAATATCTATAATGGATAGTTTAACAAACATCTATAATAGAAGATTTTTTAATGATTTCTCACCTAAATTTCTAAATAGTGGAAAAAGAGAAAATCAATATTTATCTTTTTTGGTTATTGATGTTGATTATTTTAAACAGTATAATGATACCTATGGTCATTTAATGGGAGATGATGTTTTAAAGCAAGTTGCAAAAGTATTAAAAGAGTCAACTTTAAGATCTGACGATTATTGTTTTAGATTAGGTGGAGAAGAGTTTGGAATATTATTTAAAGTAGAAAATAAAGAGAAAGCTTTTTATTTTGCAGATAAGATTCTAAAAACAATTGAAAGCTTAAAAATTGAGCATAAAAATAGTAAAGTAAATAAATACGTTACTGTTTCTTTGGGACTATTTAGTGCTTATGCAAATGATATAAGTGATATTGATGATATGTATAAAAAAGCAGATGAAAAGCTTTATCTTGCAAAAGAGACAGGTCGAAATAGAGTGATAAATGAATTAAATTTTATAAAAGGAAAAGAATGAAAAAAATATTTTTAAGTTTAGGTTTATGTGCAACTTTTTTACTAGCAGATAACTTTACATTAAGTAGTTCAGATTTACAAGGACAACTAACATCAAAACAAGTATTTAATGGTTTTGGCTGTACTGGTGAAAATATTTCACCAGAGCTTTCATGGAAAGATGCACCAAAAGGAACTAAATCATTTGCAATAACTGTTTATGATCCAGATGCACCAACAGGTTCAGGCTGGTGGCATTGGTTAGCTTTTGATATTTCAAAAGATAAATTTACACTTCCAAGTGGTTTTGGAAATAGCGAATCAAAAGATGTTATTCAAAGTATAACAGATTTTGGGAAAACAGGATTTGGTGGAGCTTGTCCTCCAAAAGGTGACAAAGCTCATAGATATATCTTTACAGTTCATGCCCTTGATATTGAGACTATCGGCTTAGATAAAAATGCAAATGCAGCCTTAGTTGGATATTACATAAATGCTCACACTTTGGCAAAAGCTTCTTTGATTTCATATTACGGAAGATAAAACTTATCTTACTCTTTCTTCGTTCCCAACGTCCCCGTTGGGAATGAAGAAGTAAAACTGTGACACCATATGTGACATGTTTTCTGTATAATCTTTTCCAACCTAAAGTAAGGTAAAAGATTATGAAGATTTACAAAAAAATATACTAAATGAAAAAGAGCAAGAGAATATGGCTTCTTTTAAAGTAGATGAATCAAAAAAAAGAATAATAGAAATAGAACAAGAAAAGAATAGTTTTATAAGTGAGTTTAAAGACACAAAATACCAAGAACTACTAAACCTAAAAAAAGAACTAAGAAACCTTCAATCAGAAATAAACGCCATAAAATTCCAAAATCAAAAACAATCAATCATTAGCCCAACAGATGGTTATGTAGCAAAACTAATGATAAATACAATTGGTGGTGTTGTAAGCACAGCTGAAAAATTAATCTCAATAGTTCCAAAAGACTCTCCATTAATTGTAAAAGTAAATGTACTAAATCAAGATATAGGTTTTATAAAAAAAGATATGAATTCAAAAATCAAAATAGATACCTTCTCTTTTCAAAAATATGGATTTTTTGAAGGAAAAATAATTAATGTAGGAAACTTTTCCATAGATGATGAAAAACTAGGACCAATTTATGAAGTAAAAATAGAACCAGATGGTAAAAAAATCACAGTAGAGGGGGAAGAAAGATATTTGGAAGCAGGTATGAGTGTAACAGCTGAAATAAAAGTTGGAAAAAGAAGAGTAATAGAGTTTTTTATCTATCCAATAATTCAGTATTTGGATGAGGGGTTGAGTGTGAGGTAAATGATGGGAAAAGAATATTTAAAAAATTTAACAAATATAAGGAGTTGTTTTATGGAAAATATTGAGAAAAAAGGGGAATTATTGTTTGAAATACCAGATTATGTATATATATCAAGACTTGTTAGTTATATGCCTATGTTTATAATAATTTTTATTTTGGGGATTATTGAAGTAATTAGAGGAAATCCATACAACTTACATGTAAATTTAATGATTGGAATATCTTTATCTATACTTATTTCTCTTTATATTAAAATAAAGAAATCATTTAATAATGAAAAAAGAAGAATTAAGTTCTTCAATAATAGAATAGTAAAAACATCAAATAATAAAAGTATATTTATTAGAGATATTGAAGAAATAATATGTTTCTCAAATTTATTTGCTTCTCCAACGTTAGAAGGTATAAATCCTAAATTGCGACTACAAAATAATAAGAAAATAAGTAAACTATTATATCTACCCTTATTATCAATTATAATAGTTTTCTTTACCATTCCATTAGTTTTATTAAATCTATTTATTTACAGACAGTTTATTTTAACCTCCCAATTAACAATTTTAAGATGGGAGGACTCAGAAAGTATTCCTATAATTTATCCTTTACCAAATAAAAAAGAAAAGGCTAAAGTAGAAAATTATTTTAATGAGTTTTTAAAAATGGATATTAATAAAATAGAAAAGAATTATATATAAGGAGAATTAAGTGGAAGAAAATAATAATAATACAGATAATCAACAAGATAATAATATTATAAATACTAAAGATGTTATAACCTGGATTATAGAAGGTGGTTCAGAATGGGAGAATAATGTTATAAATAAACTAATTGAAATTTTCCTCGTTCCCAAGCTCCAGCTTGGGAATGCATATAAAAACTAAATAAACCAAGAGAAACAAAAATGGGCAGAAGTAGATATAAAATATATGAACCAACATATCCGCATTTTATAACTTGTACTATTTTACACTGGATACCAATATTTACAAGAACTGAAACAACAAATATTATATTTGATAGTTTAAAATTTCTGCAAAAAGAAGATAATCTAAAAATATACGCTTATGTAATCCTAGAAAATCATCTTCATATGATTGTGTCAAGTGATGATATTTCAAAAACAATTAAAAAATTCAAATCCTTTACCGCAAAAGAGATACTAAAATATCTTCAAATTAAAAATGTAAAAACAATACTAGAACAATTGGCTTTTTATAAAAAAGCACACAAAATGCAAACAACTTATCAACTTTGGCAAGAAGGATTTCAACCAAAACTTATAAAAAATGAAAGAATGATGATAGAAACTATAAATTATATTCATCAAAATCCAGTAGAAAGAGGATATGTTGATGTTGCAAAACATTGGAGATATTCAAGTGCAAGGGATTATGAAGATATAAAAGGTTTGATAGATATTGAGAGATTGTTTTAGTTTGGATTTTAGTATGGATTTCCAAGCTGGAGCTTGGAAAAGAAGAAAAGATAAATTATATAAATCTACTTTTTAGAAACTCAATTAGGGTTTCAAAAAGTAGATTTTTTGATTTTTCTTTATGATAAACCAAATAAAATTCTCTTTTTAATTCTAGATTTTTTAGTTTGATTTGAAATAGTTTTTTCTCTTCTAGCTCTTTTTGAACTATAACTTTTGAGATAGCTGTTACTGTATTTGGATTATTTAAAACAATAGTTTTAATCTCTTCAAAATCTTGTAATTGCATAAAAATATCTAAATCTTTTGCTATTTCACCAAGATGATTTATAAATATTTCTCTTGTTCCTGAGCCAGTTTCCCTTAAAATCCATCTTTTTTTAATAGCATCAATAAAGGCAACTTTTGGGTGATTTCTGTCACTTGAAACAACTATTAGTTCATCATCACATAGTTTTTCTTTTATTAAACTTGAATTTTGTGTATCAACTTCTATAAGTCCAATATCAAGTTGAGATTTTAGAATTTTATCTATGATTTTACTTGAATTTATGGTTAGAATATCCATCTTTACGTCATTGTATTTTGATAAAAAATCATAATAGATATTTGGCATTATATAGTTTGAAATAGTTTTACTTGCAGCTATTTTGATATTTCCAGCTAATTTATTCTCTTGAAAAATATTTTCAGCATCTTTTAGGGCTAAATAGTGTGAAAAAGTTTTCTCTTTGAAGTATTTTCCTTTTTCATTTAATATAAGTTTTTTACCAATTCTATCAAAAAGCTGTTCATTTAGAGAATTTTCAAGTGATTTAATTGCAAGTGAAATTGCCGATTGACTTATATTTAACTCTTGTGATACTTGGGTAACTTGAGGGTTTTCACAAAGTTTATAAAAAAAACTTAGTTCTTTTAAAGTCATATCTTTCCTTATTAAAAATATTAATCATTATATTAGAAATAATATATTTTACAAATTAAATCAATAGGGTTATACTTTTAAAATCAAAGGATTAATATTATGAAGACTAATAATTTAAATATCAAAGATACATTTTATGGGGTTTTATTTGTAGGTGTTTTTGCGTTAATTGCAACAATCATAGCCGATGCAGATTTTTTTAGAAACTTAGCAATTAGCCCACTTATTATTGGAATAGTTTTAGGAATTTTTTATGCAAATACTTTAAGACATAAACTTCCAGCTACTTGGCAAAGTGGAATTATCTTTTCTACAAAATATATTTTGAGATTTGGAATTATCTTATATGGATTTAGATTAACTTTTCAAAATCTTCAAGAAGTAGGCTTTAGTGGAGTTTTTATAGCTTTTTGTGTAGTTTTTTTTACTTTTATCTTTGGATATGTAATTGGAACAAGATTTTTAAAACTAGATAGAGAAATCACAATTTTATGTAGTGCTGGAAGTTCTATTTGTGGAGCTGCTGCTGTGTTAGCCACACAAAGTGTTTTGAAAAACGAAGCTTATAAAAGTGCCATTGCTGTATCTTTTGTGGTGATTTTTGGAACAGTTGCTATGTTTTTATATCCATTTTTATTTAAATTAGGATTTTTTGATTTAAGTGCATCTCAAATGGGAGTTTATATTGGAGCAACTTTACATGAAGTAGCTCATGTTGTTGGAGCTTCTACTGCTTTGGGTGAGGATGTATCAAAAGATGCAATTATTGTAAAGATGATAAGAGTTATATTTATAGTACCTTTTTTGATTTTATTATCTTTATGGTTGATTAAAACTGGATTTCACAGCAAAAATGAGAAAACAAAAGTCGTAATTCCTTGGTTTGCTGTGATGTTTATTGTAGTTGTAGGTTTTAACTCTTTTGGATTTTTAGGAAAAAGTACAATCACCGCTATAAATTTTGTAGATACTTTTTCACTAACAATGGCAATGACAGCTTTAGGAATGGAAACAAGTTTTGATAAGTTCAAAAATGTAGGAATGAAACCTTTTTATTTATCTTTGATTTTATTTGTTTGGTTGATGGTAGTAGGGTATTTTTTGGTTAAACTTTTCTTTTAAAATAAGTATCTTTTTAAAGATACTTATTTAACTTCTATTCCATATTTTTCAAGTAGATTTACCCAAATAACATTTTTCCCATCTTTATCAAAGATAGTTGGTGTTCCTTGAACATTTAGTTTTAGACCAAGTTGAATTTGCTCATCTAGTTGTTTTTCTAGTTTTTCTAATTCTGCTTGAGAATATTTTGTACTTTTTGCTTTTTCTAGATTTTCAGAAGCATCAAACATTGCAGCAATTTTTTTCTCATTAGTTTTTTGACTCATGATGTATAAAGATAAATCTTTTGCATTTACGTGAGAATCAAGTGGGAAATAAAACACTCTAATTTTTACTTTATTTGCAATTTGTGGAAGATATGATTCTAATTTTTTGCAATATGGGCATTCTGGATCTGTGAATAAGAAATACTCCTCACTACCTTGTCCATAAACAAAAGCTTCTTTTCCTCTAACACCTGTTAAATCAGCTGGTGCTGTAACTTTTGTTCCATTTGAAACATCAATCACATCACCTGCAAGAACAAATTTTTTATCTTTTGTTAAATAAATCTCATCAGGATTTCCTTGAACATTGATATTTAAAACATATAAGCTACCTGTATCATAAGCTTTAGTTATTTTTATTTGAGCTCTTTTAAACAATTCTAATTGTTCCATTTGAGCTATTTCATTTTTTGTAATTTCTTTGTAGTCAGCATTCAAACTAACACTTAAAAGTAAAGAACTGATTATCACTTTTTTAGTAAAATCAAACATTAAAATTCCTAATATAAATTTTTTGCGTATTGTATCCACTTTATAACTGTTTTGCGTCAGTTTTTAAAGAAATTTTAATCTATTTTTTAACTCTTTTGAAGCAAGTGCATAACCACCATTTGAACTATCTACAAAGTGAATATGTTTTCCATGTCTTTGAAAAATTAAACAAGTCATAAGTGCTGAATTTGATTTATGAATACCATAAACTAAGTTTTTCTTTTCATACTCTTTTTGTAGATAATTTTCTAATTCTAAAGATTGTTTTTTAGTTGTTGTAATTACCATTCTAAGCATATCATCAAACTTTTCAGTATCTGTTGTTCTAATTATTATATTCTTATAATCACTCCATAATCCAATAGAGTATTTCATCAAAATTAAACCTAAGAAGTTTTCAAACATAAGTCTTAAAATCATAAGAAATTTAGAGATTTTACTTTTTGCAAAAATAGTTGCTTCAGTGTTTAAAACCCTTGGATTAAAAGACAGATTTAATTGAGTTATATATTTCAAAGGATTTCTTTCTTTAAAAGAACCAGCAATTTGTTCTATTTGTTTTAAACTATTTTGATAAATTTCATTTGAATTACTATTTAAACTTTTAATTAAAATAGAAATAGTTTCATCTTTTGGTGTTTTTATATCTTCCCAACGACACTCTAAACCATCAAAATTAGCACTATAATCACTAATAAAATTATCTTCTATTTTAAAAGTTTCGTACTCTTTTTTTAGTAACTCTTCTGCTAGTTCTAAACCATTTCCTCGAACAATTGCTTGAGTATAATCTTTACTTACTTGAAATTTCGTTATTTCAATAAAAGAGCCTCTTTTTTCTATCTCTTTTAGACTAACTACCCCAACTCTTAATTCTAAACCAAAAGTCTCTTTGGCTTTTTTTGAAGCTTCAATTAAAACTTTTTTTGAACTTTCCAATAAAATAGGGGGAATTATCAAACTAGCGCCATCTCCTCCAAAAATATATGGAAAATCAAGTTCTCTATTTATATTTAAAATTCCAATTATGGTAAGTGCTGCAATAAAATTTACTTGTTTATATTTACCTTCTTCAATTGCTTTTGTAGAGCCTTTTATATCAGATACAACTACAAACCACTCATTTGGAACTTTTGAGTAGTTTTCATTTTCCATGATTTTTGAAAAATCATTTATTTGTTTTAAGTTTTTATAAAAATCTGTTGTGTGCATTTTAAGTTATCACTTTAAATAAAATACCAGTTGTTACAAAAGAGATTAATATTCCATAGCCAACTATTGCAGAACTAAGTCTTGGTGCTAGTCCTGCCATTGATGCAATCGCACCTGCTGTTATCATTGGAGCCATTCCTGCTTCCATAATTGATACTATTGAAGCTTGATTATTCCAGCCAAATATTTTACAAAGAATTATTGCAATAATTGGAGCAATAATTAATTTAATTCCAAGGGCAACAGAAAAAGGTTTTATATCTTCCCGTGGAAGTTTAAATTGAAGTTGAAGCCCAACAGCAACAAGTGCCATTGGAACTATTGTACTTGAAAAAGAGCCTAAAACTTTTGAAATAATTGGATTAAATTCAACTCCCATTAAAAATAAAGCAGCAATCAATGAAATAAAAGGTGGAAAAGTAAGAACTTTAAGAGTAATTATTTTAAAAGTAATTTGACTTTTACTTGAATAGTATGAAGCAATAAAAGTTCCATAAATTGCTAAAGCTATAAATGTTCCTAATTGGTCATAAACTAAAACATAAGGTAATGCACTCTCACCCATATAGGCATTTAGTATAGGAATACCCATAAATGAGCTATTTGTTAAAATAGCTACTAACATTAAAGAACCTGTAATCTCTTTTGAAAAAGAGAAAATTTTTGAAGATATTAAAACCAAAATCGCACTTATAGTCATAACAAGCCATGCAATTATTATTGGAATTAAAGTATCCATTGAAAAGGTAAGTTTTGGAATTTGTAAAAGTATCATAGATGGAAGTGAAATATAAATTACAAATTGGTTTAAAATAGCGGGTGCATCTTTTGAGAAAATATTTAATCTATTTATCCCATAACCAATTGTAATTGCTAATAAAATTAGTACGAAATTTTCCATGTTAGCTACAAATATTTACTTCACATAAGTTATCAGGAGTAACTTTTCCATACTCTTTTGAATAATTAATTCCCCATTTATGCATCTCTTCTAAAACAGGTTTTAGATTTTTCCCAGCTTGAGTTAAGCTATAAACAACCTTTGGTGGAACTTCCGCATAAACTTCTCTGTGTATAATATTTTTTTCTTCTAACTCTTTTAATTTTACAGTTAGAGTTTTTTGTGTTATTTCACTTATTATTTCATGTAAATCTTTAAATCTTTTTTCTCCATCAAGTAAATGCCATATAATTGCTAATTTCCATCTATCATTAAATATATCCAGCGTTACAGCTACTGAACATTTATATTCTTTATCATTTATGTAATACATTTTAAATTCCTTAAATTCTCAAAAATATTATAACATAGAATAAATTAAATTCCATTACTTACCTAAAATAAAGTAAGAGTAAATTAAGTTTATAACATATATAATTTTCAAATAGTTTAAAAGGAGTAAATATGAAGAAAGTTTTAATTTTAAATGGACATCAATATTATGATGTTGTAGCAAAGGGTGAGTTAACTCAACATTACATAGATAAAGCAAATGAATTTTTTATAAAAAATGGGTTTGAAGTAAAGCAAACAAATATTGAAAAAGGTTATACAATTGAGGAAGAGATAGAAAAATTTGAATGGGCTGATTATGTTTTATTTCAATATCCAGTTTATTGGATGGGGCTTCCTTGGATTGCAAAAAAATATATAGATGAAACATTTACGCAAGGTAGACATTATGCAAGTGATGGAAGAAGTAGAAATGATGCTTCAAAATTATATGGAAGTGGTGGATTATTACAAGGTAAAAAATATATGTTATCTTTGACTTATAATTGTCCAGCATCTGCCTTTGGAAATGTAAATAGTCTATTTGATGGAATGACTTTAGATGAAGCTCATGTTGCTGTTCATAAAACATTTCAGTTTTGTGGATTAAAACCATTGGAAACTTATTCAGTACATGATATTTTTAAAGGTGATTTAGATTTAGATTTTGAATTAGAAAAGTTTGAGAACGTTTTATCAAAAAATTTTTTATAAAGGAAAACTGTGAAAAATATAGTAATAGTAGCAACTATCAAAGTTAAAGATGGATTTAAAGATGATGTTTACAGTGAACTTGTAAAACTATATAAGGCAACTCATGAATTAGATGAGGGTTGTATTCAATATGATTTACACAAAGATTTAGATGATGAAAATAGTTTTACTTTTGTAGAAACTTGGCAAAGTGCAGAGCTTTTAGCTGCTCATGAGAAAAAAGAGCACTTTATAACTTTTGTGTCAAAAGTAGAAAATAAAATAGATGGTTTAACAATTAACAAGTTAGAAAAATTAGATATCTAAGGAATAATCATGAGTTTGTTATTTAAAAAAGGCAAAATTGGAACTTTAGAATTAAAAAATAGAATTGTAATGCCTCCTATGTGTATGTATGCAAGTGATAATAGTGGAGAGTTAAAAACTTTTCATAAAGGTCATTATATGGCTAGGGCAATTGGTGGAGTTGGATTCATTATTGTTGAAGCAACTGCAATTGAGCCAAGGGGAAGAATTTCAGCCAATGACTTAGGTTTATGGTCTGATTCTTTAATAGCTAAACATAAAAAATTAAATAAAAATTTACACTCTTTAGGAACTAAAACAGCTATACAAATAGCCCATGCAGGTAGAAAAAATACAGTTAAAGATGAAAAACCAATAGCTCCAAGTGCAATAGCATTTAGTGAAAATGAACCTTTTAAAATGCCAAAAGCTGTAAGTTTAGATGAAATTAAAGAGATAAAAAAGTTGTTTCTAAAAACAGCTTTTAGAGCAAAAGAGGCAGATTATGATGCTATTGAATTACATGCAGCTCATGGTTATTTATTGTGTGAGTTTTTATCACCTTTAAGTAATATACGAAATGATATTTATGGTGGAAGTTTAGAAAATAGATGCAGATTGGTTTTAGAAATTGCACTTGAGATTAAAGAAAAAGTTGATTTACCCTTGATTGTACGAATTAGCGCAGATGAGTGGATGAGTGAGGGATGGAATATAGATGATTCTATCTATTTATCAAAAGAACTTGAAAAAATAGGTGTTGATGCTATTCATGTTTCAAGTGGCGGAAATCAAGAAAAAACTAATAAAGCGCCAAAACTTGAAGCACTTTATCAGGCTTCTTGGGCAAAACAGATAAAAGAGAATATAAATATTCCAGTTATTGCAGTTGGTTTAGTAACAACAGCAGTTGAGGGTGAAAAACTTTTAGAAGAAGCTTATTGTGATTTTGTAGCTTATGGACGTGAGTTATTACGAAATCCTAATTTTGCATGTTATGCTGCAAATGAGTTTAAAGAAAAAGATGAAATTATTGTCTCTTATCAAAGAGCATTTCATTAAACAATAAAAAGAAAAAAAAATGGATAATAATAAAACAAAATACGTTATTGGTATGATTGTAGCTATGTTAATTTGGGGAGTTGCTTGGACTTCTGGAAAAGCAGCTGTTGAGCATTCAAATGCACAAATTGCCTCATTTTGGAGATATGCAATATCTTTTATAGGAATGCTTCCTGTTATTTGGTATATGAAAAAATCACTAAAAACCGATAGAGTAGCTTATATTTATATGATAATTGCTGGATTGTTAAGTGCAGCTTTTAGTTATCTATTTTTTGCGGGACTTTCACATGGAGATGCTGGATATGGTGGAACGATGGTGACTTCACTATCACCACTTATTACATATTTATTATCTATTATGATATTTGGTACAAAAGTATCAACTAAACAAGTTATAGCACTTTGTATAGGCATTTTTGGTGCTATTATACTTCTACATATTCCAACTGAAGGATTAGGTTTTTTAACTATTGATAGTTCGTATTTTTTAGCTTGTGCTTTTGTTTGGTCTTTGGTTACAATTATAACTCAAAAAGTATCCCATAGAGTTGACCCTATGTTTTATACTTTGGTTGTATTTGCAATAACAGCATTAGTTAATATGCTTTTTGCACTGCCTTATGAGCCTTTTGCTATTACTTCATTTGATATGGTATTTTGGTTAAACATTTTATTTGTGGGACTCTTATCAGGAACTTTTGCAATGGCAATATTTTTTATAAGTGCAAGTAAAATTGGTGCTCATAATACTGGTGTTTTTATGTTTATTGTTCCAATAGGAGCGATCGTTTCAAGTATGTTTGCTTATGGTGAGCAAATAGAGTTGTCTACAATATTAGGTTGTGGATTATCTTTTTTAGCTGTTTTATTGTTTAATATAAGAAGCTTTAGAAAGAAAAAAATAGTAACAAATTAAATTAATAAAAAGGAAAAAATATGGAAAAAACATTCGCAGAAGCTATGGATTTTAGACATGCGTGTAAGATTTTTGATGAAACAAAAAAAATCAGTGATGAGGATATGACTTATATTTTAGAAGCTGGAATAAAATCGCCATCTTCTTTTGGTATGGAAGCTTGGAAGTTTTTAGTTATTACAAATGAAGAGTTAAAAGCTAAACTTAGACCTGCTTGTTGGGATCAAGTTCAAGTTACATCTTGTTCTCATTTAGTTGTTATTTTAGCAGGAATTGATTGTGTTAAACCAGAATCTGGTGAAGTTGAGAGAAAATTCAAAAGAAGAGAAATGGCTCAAGAAAAACTAGATTTTTATTTAGGATTATATGCAGAACATTTAAAAGATACTTTAAGTAGTGATGAAAATATTTATGCTTGGACTGCAAAACAAACAGCATTTGCAGCAGGAAACATGATGACAGCAGCAGCTGTTAAAGGAGTAGATTCTTGTCCAATCGAAGGATTTGATAAAAGCAAAGTTGAAGAAATTTTAGGTCTTGATACTAAAAAATATCAATTATCATTAGTTCTTCCTTTTGGATATAGATTAAATGAACAATCAACTCAATTAAGAGAACCTCTAGAAAATATTGTTGAATATATAAAATAATATTTCATAGTACCTTTTTTTATAGTATAAAAAAAGGTACTTTTCTAC
>JBBRXF010000066.1:0-12882 GCA_038248665.1 Campylobacterales bacterium
AATGAAATTAAAGCAGCTGATATGATAGAAGATGCAATAAAAGCAGCATTAAAAGATGGATATAGAACAAAAGATTTAGCTTCATTTGATGCTAAGGAAGTTTTAAATACTACTGCTATGGGTGATTTGATTATTAAGTATATTAATAATTAAGAGAAAATTAGAGTTTTATTTTAATTAATAATTTTTTATGATAGAATAAATGAAAGATAGTTAAATTATAATTTGGGATTGCATATGAGTAAAAAAACATACAGATTAGTTACTAGAAGCGACATGGATGGTTTAGTTTGTGGTACTTTATTGAAATATTTAAATATTATTGATGAGATTGCATTTGTTCATCCAAAAGATATGCAAGATGGAAAAGTAAAAATAACGCAAAATGATATTACGACAAATCTTCCTTATGTGGATGGTGTATATTTAGCATTTGATCATCATTTTTCAGAAACAATTAGAAATGGAAAAAAAGATAACCATATAATAAATCCAGATGCTCCAAGTGCAGCAGAAGTTGTTTACCAATATTATGGTGGTGATGAAGTTTTTCCTGGATATTTTACAGGAATGATGAACGGTGCTAATAAAGCAGATTCAGCAGATTTCAGCGAAGAAGATATTTTAGAGCCAAGAGGTTGGGCATTATTGAGTTTTCTAATGGATTCAAGAACAGGTCTTGGAAGATTTAAAGATTTTAGAATCTCTAATTATCAACTTATGATGGATTTAATTGAATATTGTGCAAGACATAACATCGATGAAATATTAGAATTACCTGATATTAAAGAGAGAATTGATTTATACTTTAAATATGAAAAAGATTTTAAAGAACAATTAATAAGATGTACTAAAATTGTTGATAATCTTTTAATAATTGACTATAGAGATGAAGAAATTATCTATCCAGGTAATAGATTTATGGTATATGCGATGCATCCTGAACAAAATATTTCTATTCATGTAATCTGGGGAAAAGATAAACAAAATATTGTATATAGTACTGGAAAATCAATAATAAATAAATCATCTAAAACAAATGTTGGTGAATTAATGTTAAAGCATCAAGGTGGTGGACATAAAGCTGCAGGTGGTTGTCAAATTGATGTTGATAAAGCTGAAGCAGTATTAGAAGATTTAATTAAACAAATAAATCAAGATGGTTAAGTAAAAAAGAAGTTAATTATAACTTCTTTTTTAAATTCTCATAAAACTCTTCAAAAGAGGGTAAATTTAAATTTGCTTCTCTTTGTTTTTTACCCCACATAGGTTCTGGAAAATATGAATCTTCTTCAAATCTTGCCATTATATGAAAATGAACATGGGGAACATAATTCCCAAAAGAAGCAATATTTATTTTTTTAGGATTGAAATAAGATAACATCTCTTTTTCAATAATATCAAGATATTTGAATATTTCTTGTTTAGTTTGACTATTACATTGAGAAAACTCTTTTATGTTTTCTATGGTAAATATTTTAAGCCATGGAATTTCAGAGTTTTCAATTTCTATTTTAATTAAATCATTTTTATAAATTACAGACAAGTTTCATCCTTTTGATAATCATTATTTTCAAAATATTACAATAATTACAATTAAATTAGATGTTCATACTATATTCAACTAGCTTTAAGCAAAAATTAATTATAATCCAACTCCATTTTTTCAACCATCGAGGAAGTTTTTGTAAAATATTTACTATTTTATAAAGGGTTGGTAAAAGCTGAAAAATAAAATATATTTATTTTTTAAGGCTTTTTCCTGTTGAAAGTGGAAACAACACAAAAAAAGAGGAGACAGACTTATGAAAGTAAGAGCTTCAGTAAAGAAAATGTGTGATAAATGTAAGGTTATCAAAAGAAGAGGTGTCGTAAGAGTAATCTGCGAAAACAAAAAACATAAACAGAGACAAGGATAAGGCACATGGCAAGAATCGCAGGTGTTGATTTACCAAATAAAAAGAGAATGGAATATGCGTTAACGTATATTTTCGGAATCGGATTACATAACTCTAGATTAATTTTAGATGCTGTTGGAATTGATTACAATAAAAGAGCATACGAATTAACAGAAGACGAAGCAGCAATTATTAGAAAAGAGATCCAAGACAACTATATGGTTGAGGGTGATTTAAGAAAAAAAGTTGCTATGGATATTAAAGCTTTAATGGATTTAGGTTCATATAGAGGGTTAAGACATAGAAAAGGTTTACCTTGTAGAGGGCAAAAGACTAAAACTAATGCTAGAACAAGAAAAGGTAAAAAGAAAACTGTTGGTGCAGCAACTAAATAAGGGATTGTAGATGGCAAAAAGAAAAGTTACTAGAAAAAAAATTGTAAGAAAAAATATTGCTGACGGTATCGTACATATTGCTGCAAGTTTTAATAATACAATGGTTACAGTTACAGATAATGCAGGAAACGCAATCGCATGGTCAAGTGCTGGAAACTTAGGATTTAAAGGTTCTAAAAAATCAACTCCATTTGCAGCGCAAGCAGCAGTTGAAGATGCAATGGCGAAAGCAATGGAACACGGAATCAAAAACGTTGGGATTAAAATTCAAGGGCCAGGATCTGGAAGAGATACAGCTGTTAAAGCAGTTGGAGCTATGGACGGAGTTAGAGTTACTTGGTTAAAAGATGTTACACCATTACCACATAATGGTTGTAGACCTCCTAAAAGAAGAAGAGTGTAAGGAGTAAATAATGGCAAGATATAGAGGACCAGTAGAAAAAATCGAAAGAAGACTTGATGCGGATCTTGGACTTAAAGGTGAGAGAAGATTATCAGGTAAAAGTGCTTTAGAAAAAAGACCATTTGCTCCAGGACAACACGGACAAAGAAGAGCTAAAATTTCTGAGTATGGTTTACAATTAAGAGAAAAGCAAAAAGCTAAATTTATGTATGGTGTTTCTGAAAAACAATTTAGAAAATACTTCACAGAAGCGGCAAGAAGAGAAGGTAATACAGGGGCTAACCTTATTACATTAATCGAGCAAAGATTAGACAATGTTGTATTTAGAATGGGATTTGCTACAACTAGAGCAAATGCTAGACAATTTACAACTCATGGACATGTTTTAGTTGATGGGAAAAAAGTTGATATTCCTTCATTCTTAGTAAAACCTGGACAAAAAATTGAAATCAAAGAAAAATCTAAAACTAATCCTCAAGTTGTAAGAGCATTAGAGTTAACAAATCAAACAGGAATGGTTGATTGGGTTAATGTTGATAAAGAAAAAGTATTTGGAATTTTCACAAGAATCCCAGCTAGAGAAGAAGTTGTTATTCCTGTAGAAGAGAGATTAATCGTAGAGTTATATTCTAAATAATAAGTAAAAGGTAGTTAATGAAAAAATTTGCAGAAACACCGTTTTTACCAACTGAAGTTGAAATAGAGGCTATCAGTGATAATGAAGCTAAAATATCAGCATATCCATTTGAAGATGGTTTTGCAATTACTTTAGCACACCCTTTAAGAAGACTTCTATTAAGTTCTTCAGTTGGTTATGCACCAATTGCAGTAAAAATAGAAGGTGCTTCACATGAGTTTGACTCATTAAGAGGTATGCTAGAAGATATAGCTATTTTTGTTATAAATTTAAAGAATATTAAGTTTAAAATAAATGGTGATAAAGAACAAGTTGTAGTTGAGTATTCTTTCAACGGACCAAGAGAAATTAAAGGTGAAGACCTTATTAACTCTGACGTTGAGATTGTATCAAAAGATGCTCATTTAGCAACAATTAATAGCGATTGTAATCTAACTTTCTCTGTAATTATTCAAAGAGGTATAGGATATATGCCTTCAGAAGATATTAGAGATATAGTTGGAGCTGATTATATTCCTATTGATGCATTCTTTACACCAGTTAAAAAAGTGGTTTATGATATTGAAAAAATGTTAGTTGAAGATAATCCTAACTTTGAAAAAGCTGTATTTACTATACAAACTAATGGACAAATTTCTCCAATTACTGCTTTTAAAGAAGCTGTATCAGTTATGTATGCACAAATGTCAGTTTTTAATAAAGTTTTTGATTTATCAGAAGTAACAGTTAGTGAAAGTGGTGAAGAGCCATTAGAACTTAAAGAATTAGTTATTAAAATTGATGATTTAAATTTAAGTGCTAGAAGTTTTAACTCTTTAGATAGAGCTGGACTTAAATTCTTAGGTGAATTAGTACTTATGAGTGAAGTTGAAGTTAAAAATATTAAAAATCTTGGGAAAAAATCTTATGATGAAATCGCAGAGAAATTAGAATCTCTAGGTTACCCAGTTGAAAATACACTTCCAGAAAATGTTGCTTCTGCATTAAGAAGAAAATTAGAGCAACTAAAAGCATAATTAAGGGTTTAATATGAGACATAAGCATGGATATAGAAAGTTAAGTAGAACTTCTTCTCATAGAAAAGCATTGTTAAAAAATATGGCAATTGCTATCATCGAAAGAGAAAAAATCGAAACAACTGTACCTAAAGCAAAAGAACTAAAAAGATATATTGAAAAATTAGTAACTGTTGCAAGAGACGCTGATTTAAATACACATAGATATGTATTTGCAGCTTTACAAAGCAAAGAAGCTACAAAAAAATTAATTAACGAAATTGCACCAAAATACCTAGGTAGAAATGGTGGATATACTTCAATAATTAAAACAAGAATCAGAAGAGGTGATGCTACACCAATGGCATTCATTTCATTCGTATAGTAGAAATTCTATTATATTTTTAAGGGATAGAAGATTTTCTTCTATCCCTTTTTTTATTATAAATATAAAAAAATAACTTTCACAAACCCTCTTTTTATAACCTGATTTTAATCATTTATTAGATAAAATCCAGCGTAATACTACAACTGTAGAATCATAGGAGAACCGATTGATAACACTAAAAGAAGCACTAACTTTAGCTAGTGATGATATAAAAAAACTAAGAGATGATTTAACTTCAAAAATAAAAGAAAACAATATAGGTGCGTATGTTGAGCAATTAATTTCAACAAATATTTCACAATCTGGAATGGGTATCCCAATTGCAATAAAAGATAATATAAATGTTAAAAATTGGGAAATTACTTGTTCTAGTAACATTTTAAAAGGTTATATCTCACCATATAATGCAACTGTAATTAATAATTTAGAAAAAGCAGGTTTATCTCCATTTGGTAGAACAAATATGGATGAATTTGCAATGGGAAGTTCAACAGAATCTTCTTGTTATGGAAAAACTTTAAATCCGATTGATAATGAAAAAGTTCCAGGAGGAAGTAGTGGAGGTTCAGCAGCTGCCGTTGCAGCTGGAATTGCCATTGCAGCACTTGGAACTGATACAGGTGGAAGTATTAGACAACCTGCCGCTTATTGTGGTTGTGTTGGAATGAAACCAACTTATGGAAGAGTTTCAAGATATGGAATTACAGCATATTCATCTTCACTAGATCAATGTGGACCAATAACACAAAATGTTGAAGATGCAGCTATTTTATATGACATTATTTCTGGATATGATCCAATGGATTCAACTTCTGCAAATGTAGATTATGAAGCAGTAACTCCAAAATTAGATTCAAATAGAAAATTAACAATAGCAGTAATTGATAACTTTGTTTCACAAGCTAGTCCTGCTATTCAAAAAGGTTTTGAAAAAGCTGTAAATTCTTTAAAAGAAGCTGGACATAAAATAATTCATAAAAATATGTTAGACACTGATAAAATTGTATCAACTTACTATATTGTTGCAACAGCTGAAGCATCAGCAAATCTTGCTAGATTTGATGGTGTAAGATTTGGAAATAGAAAAGGTGATGCTGGACTTAAAGATATGTATGTTCAAACAAAATCGCAAGGTTTTGGAGCAGAAGTACAAAAAAGAATTATGTTAGGTTCTTTTGTATTAAGTTCAGGATATTATGATGCATATTATATCAAGGCTCAAAAAGTAAGACATTTAATTAAAGATGAATATGCAGAAATTTTTGCAGAAGCTGATTTGATTTTATCTCCAGTTGCACCAACAACTGCACCAAAATTTGGTTCATTTAAAACTTCTTTAGAGATGTATTTAAGTGATATTTACACAATTTCAATAAACCTTGCAGGTTTACCAGCAATTTCGTTGCCAGTTGATAAAGATGAAGATGGGATGCCAGTTGGTCTTCAATTTATCGCGAAAGCATATGATGAACAAACATTATTTGACGGTGCTTTATCTTTAGAAAAAGCAATAAATTATAATAAATAAATATTAACTAGGATTAAAAAATGAAAATTAGAAAAAGAGCACTTACATTTGAAGATGTTTTATTAGTACCTGCAAAATCAGAAGTTTTACCAAGAGATGTTTCAATTAAAACAAAACTTACAAAAAAAATTGATTTAAATATTCCTTTTGTTTCAGCGGCAATGGATACTGTAACTGAATACGAAGCTGCTATTGCAATGGCAAGACTTGGTGGAATTGGAATAATTCACAAAAATATGGATATTGAAACTCAAGTTTTACAATGTAAAAAAGTTAAAAAATCTGAATCAGGAATGATAATTGACCCAATTACTGTTACACCTGAGCAAACGCTTCAAGATGCTGAAGATATTATGGCTTCATACAAAATCTCAGGAGTTCCTGTAGTTGATGCTAATAATATTTTAGTAGGTATTTTAACAAATAGAGATATGAGATTTACAAAAGATTTTACTCAAAAAGCAAAAGATAAAATGACTACAATGCCTTTAGTTACTGCTAAAGAGGGAACTACTTTAGAAGAGGCTGCTGATGTTATGCATGCAAATAAAATTGAAAAATTACCAATTGTTGATTCTAATAATAAATTAATTGGTTTAATTACAATTAAAGATATTAATAAAAAAAGAGAACATCCAAATGCAAATAAAGATGAGTTTGGAAGATTAAGAGTTGGTGCTGCTATTGGTGTTGGTCAGTTAGATAGAGCAAGAGCATTAGTTGCAGTTGGAGTTGATGTTTTAGTTTTAGATTCGGCTCATGGTCATTCAAAAGGTATTTTAGATACAGTAAAAGCTATTAAAGCTGAAATGGATGTTCAAATCATTGCTGGAAATGTAGCAACTGCTGAAGCAACTGCTGATTTAATCGCTTGTGGAGCTGATGCTGTTAAAGTTGGAATTGGACCTGGAAGTATTTGTACAACTAGAATTGTTGCAGGTGTTGGTGTTCCTCAAATTTCTGCTATTGATGAGTGTGCAGCTGAAGGTGCAAAAACAGGAACTCCAATCATCGCTGATGGTGGAATTAAATACTCTGGTGATGTTGCTAAAGCATTAGCAGTAGGTGCAAGTTGTGTTATGATGGGAAGCGCATTAGCTGGAACTGAAGAGAGCCCAGGTGAAGTTGTTTTATCTCATGGTAGAAAATTTAAAACATACAGAGGTATGGGTTCAATTGGAGCAATGACAAAAGGAAGTACTGATAGATATTTCCAAGAAGGAACAGCTGCTGATAAACTAGTACCTGAAGGAATTGAAGGTATGGTTCCATATAGAGGAACGATTGCAGATATTATTCACCAAATGGTTGGAGGATTAAGAAGTTCTATGGGTTACCTAGGAAGTAAAGATATTCCAACATTCCAAGAAAGAGCAGAGTTTGTAGAAATAACAAGTGCAGGATTAAGAGAATCTCATGTACATGATGTAACTATCACAAACGAAGCACCAAACTACCACATCTAAATGTTGCATCTTTTTACATAGGTACATTCATATTATTTCTAGGGGAGAGTTGCTTACTATTTGTAGGTTTCAACCTCTAAAAATTTAAATTATTTAATTTAAAAGGAAAAATAATTTTATTAGATTATAGTGAACATATAGATCATAAAGGTTATACATTAGAAAATCTTCCAACTTATTTTAATCCTATGCCATCAAATAATTATAAATCTACTAATATAGATTTGTTTTACAGTAAAAGAGGCTTTTGCCCTTTTTGTAAAATTAAAACTAATATAGTGCACTCAAAATATTCAGATTATAATCCTTTCCCTTCTGAAATGGATAGTTGGTGGAGAAATGAAATAGTTTGGTTATGTGAAAAATGTAATTGGTGGGAATATGCATTTAAAAGTAATTTAAAAGCAGAAGATGTTGATTCAAATGAAATTGAAATTAGTAGTGCAATACTAAAAAAATTTCATATTGATTCGAAAGAAGTTCCAATTGTTTCACTTAGAGAATATATAAGAAAGAATCCTAATAAAATCTATAATATACACCATAATAAAATGGAAGAACTTGTTGCATCTGTATTTAAAGATCATTATACATGTGAAGTCCATTTAGTAGGGAAATCTCATGACAATGGTGTTGATTTACTTATTATTGAATCTGATTCTCCTATTGTTATTCAGGTAAAGAGAAGAACAGCTCCTTATAAAACTGAGGCAGTATGTGGTATAAGAGAATTATTGGGTGCAACATTGCTTCAAGATACTAGAAAATGTATGTTTGTTACAACTGCTAGTAAATTTTCAAAAAATGCAATTAAATCAAAGGATGACGCAATTGAAAAATCCATAGTTGATTCTTTTGAGTTAATTGAATATAATAAATTTATCTCTTTATTGGAATTAAATAAAAATGACAAGATAAATTATTGGGAAGCTTTATTAAAAAAAGATTCTGATTTAATCAATTAAATAAATTAAATAGAAAAAATAGTGTTTCAATGCATGAATTTTATTTAGTTTAATAAGGAACATCAATGTCCTATTATGTATACATTCTAGAATGTAATGATGGAAGTTTATATACTGGCATTACAACCGATGTTACAAAACGTTTAGATGAACATAATACAAAAACTTGTGGTGCAAAATATACAAAAGCTAGGCGTCCTGTAAAACTATTATATGATGAGCCATCATCTGACAGAAGTAGTGCTTCAAAGCGTGAATATGAAATCAAAAAACTTACACGATTAAAAAAACTTCAACTTATAGAAAAATCTTTGATATAAACGAAATGAAAAATTGAAATAGAACTTTTAAATTTCTTTCTTATTAAATATTACAGATAAATAACAAGATTTAATATAAGATTTGCTAATATTGACATACTACTATGATCTGTTAAGGAGCATGAAGTTGAAAACCCTATTACTACACTTTCTTTTACTTTTTTCTTTTACTGTACATGCTATTGCTCAACCTCTTAATCTTACAAAAGAGGAAAAAGAGTTTATATCAACTCATCCTAAAATAACGATTTCAATGATGCAAGATTACACTCCTTTTACCTTTATTGAAGATGGCAAACCTGTGGGTTTTGAACACGATTTACTTGAACTTATCTCTGAGAAATCGGGTCTTACTTTTGAAAAAGTTATGGGTTCTTGGAGTATGGCTTTGAACTCATTCATGGACAATAAAGTTGATATGATATCAAGTATCTCATACACAAAAGAGAGAGCAGCTTTTACACTTTTTACCACTTCATATTACGATATACCTATTATAATATTTGTAAGAGATGACTTTGGAAAGTATGATGGTCTTCAAAGTCTAAAAGGGAAAAAAGTTGGTATTACAAAAGATATATTTTATCAAGAGGAACTACAAAATTTAGGTATTTTTGATTTAAAACCATACACCAGCTTATTGGATTTAACTAAAGATGTATCCTTGGGTAAAATTGATGCGGCTGTTGAAAACTTAACAGCCATAAACTATTTAATAAAAAAATATGCCTATACAAATATAAGACTTGCCGATGAATTTAAAGTTTCTAATAAAACTATAGAAGATTTGCGATTTGGAGTACACTCAACTGAACCACTGCTTGCTTCTATTTTACAAAAATCTTTAGACGCAATCAGTAAAGATGAAAAAAATAAATTGGTAAATAAATGGATTGGTTCAATTAAACAGTATGGCGAACAACATATTGAATTAAGTGAAAGGGAAACAGCCTATATCGATAGTAAGGTGATACAATATTGTATCGACCCAAACTGGTTACCTTTTGAAGGATTAAATGAAAAAGGTGAACACACAGGGATGAGTTCAGACTTTTATAAACTCTTTGAAAAAATTCTTTCTGCTAAATTTAACCTTGTGAAAACTTCAAGTTGGAGTCAATCTATTGAGTATTTAAAAGAGAAAAAATGTGATATTTCAAGCGTTATTACGGAAACGCCAGAGCGAAAAAAGAATTTTAATTTCACAGACTCTTATTTGGAAATTCCATTGGTAATTGCTAATAAAGTAGATGATACCTTTATCAATGAAATGACAGATTTAAAAGGCAAAAAAATTGGTATTACTAAAGATTATGGATTTGTTGAGACCTTAAAAGAAAAATATCCTTTTTTGAATATTGTAGAAATTAATAATATTGATGAGGGCTTAGATAAAGTAAAAGAGGGCGAAATTTTTGCTTATATTGATGCTTTAGCTAGCATAGGACATGAATTTCAAACCAAATATTTTGGAGAGTTAAAAATTGCGGGTCAATTATCTGAAACCTTACAACTTCGGGTTGCTGTAAGAAATGATGATGAAGTTTTATTAAATGTTATGCAAAAGGTAGTCAATAGTATTCCTGCTGAAATGTACAGAGATATTTTAAACAAATGGACTTCAATTAAGTACGAAAAAGTCATTGATTACAGTTTAGTTTGGAAAGTGCTTGCTGGGGTTACTTTTCTTTTTATTCTTATCATTTATTGGAATAGAAAAATTACAAAAGCCAATAAGTTACTTTTAGAAGCCCAAAAAGATATTGAAGAAAAAAATGAAAAGCTAGAAAGACTCGCAACTATCGATAATCTTACAAATTTATTTAATAGAAGAAAATTAGAAGAGTTATTGCAACTTGAAATAAATAGATGTGAAAGATTTAATTGCAACTTTAGCCTTACGATGTTAGATATAGACCACTTTAAAGAAGTTAATGACACCTATGGCCATCAAATTGGAGATAAAATACTTAAAGAGATTGCAAATATATTAAATAATAGTATTAGAAAAACTGATTTTGTGGCAAGATATGGTGGGGAAGAGTTTATTATTGTTTGTTTTGAAGCGCAAAAAGAAGAGATAATAAAGGTAATTGAAAATATTAGAATAGATATAGAGAACCATAATTTTGATATAGTTGGATCTAAAACTGTAAGTTTTGGTATTTCTATATTTAAAAATGGTGATACCATTGAATCTATGATTAAAAGAGCAGATAGTGCACTTTATGAAGCGAAAGAGACAGGTAGAAATAAGGTTGTATTACATATAGAGTAGATTTTTGTAATAAATAAACTATCTATTTCAACTTCTTTATATTTGTTTATTAATTTTTTTATACTATATAATAGTGATATTGATTGAAAGGAAAATTATATGATTAAAGATAAAATAATAGAATATTATAAATTATTAAAAGTAAAAAAGATTGATACTTTATTAATACAAATAGGCATACTTGGTATTATTATTGGTTTATTCTTTGATGTACTAATAATAAATCAAATATTTGTATGGCCAATTTTATTTGGTGTTTGTCTAAAGTTATATGATTTTACTGAAAAAATTGAGAGAAATATTGTTCCTTATGATTTCAATAAATTATTACCACCACCAAAAAAGAAGAAATAGGATAATTAATAGATAAAAGATGTTTCTTTTATCTATTTTATACTTTTAATAATAACTTTAAAATCCAAATCACATCCAGCTAAAGGGTGATTATAATCAATTGTTACATCCTCTTTTGTTACATCAATTACTGTGGCTCTTACAAGTTCATCATTTTCATCTTCTGCTTCAATTGTCATTCCAATTTCTAAATCCATTCCTTCAAAATCTTCTATTGGAACAATTTGTGTTAATGTTTCATCATATTCGCCATAGGCTTCAATTGCAGGAACTTTTATATCTAAAGTTTCACCTTCGTTCATATCTATAATTCTACTTTCTAAACCTGAAATTATTTGTCCTGAACCATAATTAAAACTGATTGCTTCTTTATTTAAATTACTATCAATTATTTCATTTTGAACTTTTAATTCATAAAACATTTCTACTATTTGATTATTTTTTATTGCCATTTTAATCCTTCTTTTGTTAGCTTTACTATATCAAAAGAAAATTATAAAAAACTAAAATTAGTGCTTTACTTTTTCCTTCTTTTTAATTAAAATACCCAATGATTTACAAAATAGCATTCCCTTTATTAACTTTTTTCACTATCTCTTTTGCTTCATTCCAAGAAGTTAAAATTGGAAAAATAGATGATTTTTATAAAGACAAACTAACAGAGCAACAATTACGAACTATTATTGATGAAATAAAATATACTTTTGAATCTGAATTAAATATGCGCATATTTGATTATTCTCAAAATGGAAAACCTATTGATATTCTTTTTGAAACTCCATCGAAATTGGAAGAAAAGATTCAAAAAAAGATGGAAAATGTTAATTCAAAACTAGAAAAAATCCAAGAGTTAAAAGCATTATTTCCACAAATAAAAGATGAAATGACTATTTCACAAAATAGTTATAATGAACAAACTTCTATTTTAAATAAAAAAATAGAAGCTTTAAATGAGTATATTAGAGATATTAATAAAAAGGGTAGTTTGTCAAAAGATGAATATTTAAAAGTACAAAATTATATTAATATAGAAAAAAAAGAGATTGATTTAGAATCTAAAAAACAGAAAAAACTCCAGATGGATTTAACTAGATTATTTAACCATTATAATCAAAAAGTTTTTTCTTTTAACAATTTAGTAAATGATACAAATAGATTAAATAATGAAATTGAGTCTATGAATAGAAGTTTTAAAAAAATAAAGGGAAAAACTTTTGGTGAAGAAAACACTATAATAAAAGCCTATTATAAAGAT
>JBBRXF010000067.1:0-12747 GCA_038248665.1 Campylobacterales bacterium
ATTAACTTATGTTTATATCGCTGGTTCTGTTATGATGGAACACGACGAACACTAATCAAATTAGTTTTTGTTAAAAAAGGGAATAAGTTTTTACTTATTCCCTTTTTTTATATCTTTTAATAAGGAATTCTTCTTTTATGAACAATCATAATTTAAAAAACTATCTAATTACTGACCCCAAATATTATTCAAATAATGAAGAACTTTTCAAAGAAAATTTAACAAAAGTTTTAAAAAACCACAAAATAGACTTAGCTTGTTTTAGAGATAAAGAGTCTTCAAATTTTAAAGAGTTAGCTTCTATATTTATTAAAACTTGTAAAAAATTTAATATAGATAAAATAGTTTTAAATGGTAATTATCTTCTATCTCATGAGTTAAATGCAACTGGTGTTCATCTAACTTCCACTCAATTTGATAAAATAAAAGAAGCAAAAAAACTTGGTTTATATGTAATTATTTCATGTCATAGTTTAAGTGATATTCAAATAGCTTTAGATAATAAAGCAGATGCAGTTACTTTTTCTCCTATTTTTGAAACACCAAATAAAGGTGAACCAAAAAGGGTAAGTGCTTTAAAAGAAGCTGTAAATATTTTTAAAAATATAAATATCTTTGCGCTTGGTGGAATTATAAATGAAAATCAAATAAAACAAATATCTGAAACAAAAGCCTATGGCTTTGCTTCTATTAGATATTTTATTTAAACTTCACTAATTTGCACTTCATTTGATTGTAAATAAACTAAATAAGAAAAAACATTTTGTGTTTGAAAAATATCTTTTATAGCTTTTTTATAAAAAGTAACCTGAATCATATGCTCAGGCAATCTATCTTTCGTAGTCTTATAATCTATAATATAATAGTTTCCATCTTTAAAAAGAAGTAAATCTATAATTTTTATCTCCTCTTTATAAACCAAAGATTGTTCAGTTATAAACTCACTATCTTTAATAAGTGAAAGAAATTGCTCATTTTTTACCAATAAAGATAATCTATTTTTTATATCAAGAAAATCAATTTCATCTAAGAAATTTGAGTATCTTGTTTTTGCTAAATTCAAAGAATAAAGTAAATTATCACTATTAAATTCATTCATCATTTCAAGACAATAGTGAGTTGCTATTCCAAAATATTTAGCTTTTAGATGGTTTTCATCAAACTCTTTTTCTTTTGAAATTTGTTTCTCTTGAGTTCCTAAATTCATAGCAGTATATAAAACTTTTTCTATTTTTTCATAGTTTTTTGAGATATTTTGACTCTCTATAATATTTCCAATTTGTATTGGTTTCATATTTAAAATATCAAAAACAGAAGATTTAGATTTTTTAAAAACTATCATATTATTTTTAGCTCTTGTTAATGCCACATATAAAATATTTATCTCATCTTCAATACTCAAAGCTTTTTCTTTTGAAAGTGCTTTTTCATAATCTTTGTTATAGTTTTCATAACCTTTGATTTTATAAAAAATATTTTTTAATTGCACACTTTCATATTCAAATAAAAGTGAAGATTTATCTACATTTTTTCTTTTAATTCTATCAAGTAAAATTACAGTATTAAACTCTAAACCTTTTGATTTAAAAATAGTTAAAATTTGAAGTCCAACTGATTCAGAGTTTTCCATATTAGAATCTAATTTATCAATCTCATATACAAAATCAACAATATTTGAAAAAACTGAACTAACTTCAATTAGTTTAATTATATTTTCATCAATAATTTTTAGTTTACTTGCTAACTCTTTTATAAGTTCTTGAATTGATTTTTCTTCTAATTTTATAGTTAAATCAAGTTCATTTAATATTGGTTTTCCAATTAATGCATTTAGATTTTCTTTGTAAATCTCTTCTTTAAAATAAAGATATTTTATGGCATTAATTACAGCTTTTACATTTTGTTGATTTATAAGTTTTGAAGTCATCTCTGTTGATATTTTCAAAGATGGGAATTTTTGTTTTAAATAATAATAAAGATTTAAAACATCATCATTTGTATAAGTTAAAATTGCAATGTCATTTGAATTTACACCCTCTTTTAAAAGTTGGGCGATTTTAGAAGCAATGTTTTCATATTTATCATCTTCATCAAGTTTTTCATCAACAACAACTTCAATATATCCACCTTTTGAAACAGACTCTTGCTCAAAATATTCATAATTTGGAATATTTAGAAAAAGTGAATTTACATAAGAGATTATATTTTCGCACGAGCGATAATTTGTATTTAAAACTTCAACTTCAAGTAGTTTATTTGTATTTGCTACATAATCAAAAAGTTCTCTTTTCCCCCCACGAAACCTATAAATTGATTGTTTTGTGTCTCCCACATAAAAAAATGTTTTGAATTTAGTTTGATCACCTGCAAGTATCTCTTTTATTAATGGCTCTAAGATTTTATATTGTAAAAGTGAAGTATCTTGAAACTCATCCATCAAAATATGTGAAAAAGATGAATCAAGTCTAAAATATAAAAAATCTTTATCAATTTTTGTAGATAATAGTTCATAAACTAAATTTGAAATATCATTAAATTCTAAATAGTTTTTATTTTTGTTAAAAGTAAATTTAAAATCTTTAAACATCAAATAAAGTTCAAAAAGTTTACTCAAACTATATCCAGCTCTCAGTTTATAATAAATTGCAATTTCATCTTTTAGCTTAGAAAAATATGATTCTATTGTCTCATTTGCACATTTTTTAAAATATGAATAATCAGCTAAGGTTTCTTTTTCAAGCCAAGTTCTTCCAAATAATTCATCAAAAGTTTCAAAATCAACAGCTTTAATTGCACTAGCACTTGCACCACTGCAATTTAAAATTTGCTCTTTTATTTTAAAAGCAAACTCTAAAACATTTTGTTTTTGTAAATCAATAAGTTTTGCATCAATATTTAAAATATCAACTGTTTCATTTTTTTCAAGTAGGTTTTTGAATAATTCAAAAATTGAGTTAAATTTCTTTTTTTCATAGTGAGAAAAATCAATCAGAGTTTCAAATTGAGTTGCATTTAATGATTGTAAAAACTTCATACTCAAAGCTTCAATATCATCAACTTTTATCTCAAAATCATCTGATATTCCAATATATCCACAAAATTCTCGTAAAATCTTATTTATAAATTTATCAATTGTAAAAATAGATAGAGTTGCATTTGAAAATGATTTAACTAAAAAACTTTTTTTTCCAAGAATATCTTGTTTTGTTAAACTTGATTGTTTTTCAATTGCACTTAAATATGCTTCATCATCACCTAAAGTTAAAAGAGTTTTATAAATTCTTTCACTCATTTCATTTGCAGCTTTATTTGTAAATGTAAGGGTTAAAATTTCATTTGGTTTTGCACCAAGCAACATTAGTGTTATATATCGAACAGTTAAGGCAAAAGTCTTTCCACTTCCTGCACTGGCTTTTAGGGCTAAGTATTTTTTCATGGCCTAATGATACTAAATTTTTTATTAATAAGATTCTTTTAGATATAATCAGCACTCAAAAATCACTTAGGATTATAAATATGATAAAAGAAATTGATTTTAAACATCAAAAAGTTAAAACCCTACTAGATGCGATTCCATATATTAAAAAATTTTTCGGAAAAGTTATTGTTATCAAATATGGTGGCTCAGCACAAACAAGCCCTGATTTAAAAGAAAAATTTGCTCAAGATATTGTTTTTCTTTCACTTTTAGGAATCAAACCTGTTATTGTTCATGGTGGTGGGGCTAGAATTACTGAATTATTAACTAAATTAGAAATTCCTTCACACTTTGTTGATGGTCATAGAGTTACTTGTGAAGAAAGTATGAAAGTTGTTGAGATGGTTTTAAGTGGTGAAATTAATAAAAATATTACATCTTTACTTACACATCATGGGGCAAAAGCAATAGGAATTTCGGGAAAAGATTCAGCTTTAATAAATGCAATCCCAAAAGATGGTGGGAAATTTGGCTACACAGGTGAAATCACAAAAGTAAATGGTGCAATGATTAATAATCTAATTAAAGAAGGATTTATTCCTGTTATTGCTCCAATTGGAGATAGCGCTGAACCAAATCATCCAGGATTTAATATAAATGCAGATGTTGCCGCTTGTGAAATTGCTGCTGCTATTGGAGCACAAAAAGTTCTATTCTTAACTGACACTATTGGTGTTTTAGATAAAGAGGGAAAATTAATTCAAACTTTAGATAAACAAAGTGTTGAAAACTACAAAAAAGATGGAACAATCGCTGGTGGAATGATACCAAAAGTTGATTCTTGTATTGATGCAATACATAATGGTGTAAATAAAGCACACATCATTGATGGAAGAGTTGAACACTCAATCTTACTTGAATTATTTACAAGTGATGGAATTGGAACTCAATTTATAAGAAAAGACAATCCTAATAATGGGATTGATATGGAAAAATTATTAAGTGAATAAATAAAGAGCAACTCGTTGCTCTCTTTAGAGTTTGTTTCTTTAGCTGAAATTTATTTTCAGCGTTAAAAGAAATTAAAAAATAATAGGTCCCTAAAAAATTGGGACAATTTTTAAGGATAATTATGAATTTTATTGAAACAAGAGGAAATGATGGTATTAAACCAGTTGAAGTGCCATTTAGTGAAGCTATTTTAAATCCTAGCACTTCATTTGGTGGATTATATGTACCTGCATATTTACCAAAATTAGAAGATAACTTTATTTTAAATCATATTAACTCTTCTTATAAAGAACTTGCTTTTGACATATTAAAAGCATTTGAAATTGACATTGATGAAAATGAAATAAATAAAGCCTTAGCTTTATATGACAATTTTGATGATGCTTCAAATCCTTGTCCAGTTGTGAAAGTTAAAGATGATTTATTTGTGCATGAACAATATCATGGTCCAACAAGGGCTTTTAAAGATATGGCACTACAACCTTTTGGTTCAATTCTTTCATCAATTGCAAAAAAAAGAGATGAAAAATATTTAATCCTAGCTGCAACTTCTGGAGATACTGGACCAGCAGCACTAAATACTTTTAAAAATAAAGAGAATATTCAAGTAGTTTGCCTTTATCCAGATGGTGGAACAAGTGATGTTCAAAGACTTCAAATGGTTTGTGAAGATGGAAAAAACCTAAAAGTTTTAGGAATCAAAGGAAATTTTGATGATGCTCAAAATGCACTAAAAAAACTTTTAGCTTCTAAAACTTTTAAAGAAGAGTTAGAAAAAGATAATATCAATTTAAGTGCAGCAAACTCAGTAAACTTTGGAAGAATTATTTTTCAAATCATTTACCACTTCTGGTCATATATCCAACTTTTAAAACAAGAAGAGATTACAAATGGTGAAAAAATTTATTTAGTTGTGCCATCTGGAAACTTTGGAAATGTTTTAGGTGGATTTTATGCACTTCAAATGGGTGTTCCAATTGAAAAACTTTTAGTTGCATCAAATGAAAACAATATCTTAACTCAGTGGATTAACACAGGTATTTATGATATTAGAGGAAAAGAGTTAAAACTGACACTTTCTCCTGCAATGGATATATTAAAATCTTCAAATATTGAAAGAGTTATATTTTCTTTATTTGGAGCGAATAGAACAAAAGAGTTGATGGAAGATTTAAACAATAATAATATCTTCAAAATGAGTGAAAATGAAACACTAGAACTTCAAAAATACTTCTCTGCAATTTACTCAGATGATACATTTGGTACAAAAACAATAAAAGAGTTTCTTGATGTTGGATACTTAATGGATCCTCATACAGCAACTTGTATTAAAGCATATAATGACCTAAGAGAAAAACCATTAAAAACAGTTATTTATTCAACTGCAGAATGGACAAAATTCTCTCCAACTGTATTAAATGCTTTAAATCAGAATAATAATAAATACCGAGATAAAGAGGCTTTAGAAGAGATTTCTACAAAATATAATGCAACTTTACCTCAAAGTATAAAAGAGTTATTTAATGCTAAAATTAATCATTCATCAGTAATAGAAAAAGAAAGAATTGAAGAAGAAATTGTGAAATTTATTAGAGAATCATAAGATTCTCTAATAATTACCCAACAATATTCAAAACCTATATAAAAAATATACACTGTGTCAGAACTTCACAGAAACCTCATAAAATCAATCAAAATGTGACACAAGTCAAAACTTTTTAAGTAATTTGATAATATAATCATAGAATTCTAAATTTAAAAAAAGGAAGCCAAATATGTCTAAAGAAACAAATAGACGAGATTTTATTGGTTACTCATTTGCTGCAGTAGCTGCAGTGGGTGGTGCCGCGTCACTTGTTGGTATGAAACAAGCTTGGGATCCACTTCCAAGTGTACTTGCTGGTGGATTTACAACTGTTGACCTTGCTCCAATAAAAGCTGGAGAACCAGAAACTTTTGTATGGAGAGGGAAACCAATATTCGTATTAAAGAAAACTGCAGAGATGGAACAATCTTCAAGAGATTTAACAGTTGGTGCAGACAGATTTATTATCGCAATTGGACTATGTACACATTTAGGATGTATCCCTGCGTGGGCTAAAGATAAATGGAAATGTGCATGTCATGGAGGAGAGTATAATTCTAGTGCTAAAGAAACTTTTGGACCACCACCAAGACCACTTGATTTACCTCCATTTAGTTTAAAAGGAACTGTTATCACTTTAGGTGAAGATGGTCCTGAACACCAAGCAATCGCTGCAGCGATGAAAGCGTAAGGAGTAATTAATGGCAAAATTTGAAAAAGCTAACTCTGTTGGTGAATGGTTAGATCAAAGATTAAATCTAACTACTTTCAACAAAGTAATGATGACAGAATATTGGATTCCAAAAGATATTAACTTCTTATGGGCAATGGGTGTTTTATTAGCTACTACTTTTGGTATTCTAATAATTTCTGGTATTTTCTTAATGATGTACTACAAACCTGATATTAACTTAGCATTTGACTCAGTTAACTATACAATTATGCAAGAAGTTGCATTTGGTTGGTTATTTAGACATATCCATGGGGTTGCAGCGTCTGTTATATTTTTAATTATTTATATTCACATGTTTACAGGAATCTATTATGGTTCTTATAAACAAGGCAGAGAGATGATTTGGATTTCTGGTATGTTATTATTTATGACATTCTCAGCAGCTGGATTCTCTGGATATATGTTACCTTGGGGACAAATGTCTTACTGGGCAGCAATGGTTATTACAAACTTATTTGGTGGAGTTCCTGTTATTGGAGATGCACTTGTTGTTTGGATTAGAGGAGATTTTAACGTTGCTGATGCAACATTAACAAGATTCTTTATGTTACACGTATTCTTATTACCAATTACAATTATGGGTATTATTGGTTTACACTTCTATACATTAAGAATTCCTCACGTTAATAATCAAAATTCTGATGAATTTGATTTTGATGCTGAAGCTGAAAAATATTTAGCTGGAAATAAAAAAGAGTCAAAAGTTATTCCTTTCTGGCCAGTGTTTATTTCTAAAGATTTAGCTGTTTTAGGTGTTTTCTTAATATTCTATTTCTATTTAGTATTCTTCCATTATAACTTTGCAATGGATCCAGTTAACTTTGATCCTGCTAATAACATGGTTACACCTGCACATATTTATCCTGAGTGGTATTTCTTATGGTCATATGAAGTATTAAGAGGTTTCTTCTTTGATATTGCTGGATTTAAAGCATTTGATATTGGATTAATTGCATTTGCATTTGCTAATGCTATTTTCTTAGTATTACCATGGTTAGATAGAGATCCTAAAATTTTACCAGCTCATAGAAGACCAATATTCTTTATTTGGTTCTGGATATTAATGGTAGATTTAATTGTATTAACTGTTTATGGTAAATTACCACCAACAGGAACTAATGCATGGGTTGGATTCTTTGCTGCAGTAGGATTTATTTTACTGTTCTTAATCTTACCAATTGTTACTAAAATTGACGCTAAGAAAAGGGGATCACTATGAGAGAATTAAAAATACTAGCAGTTGTAGTAGCTTTAACACTAATTACATACTGGGGAGTTGAACCTTATGCTCACTCTCAAATGCATCCACATGTAGCACCTGCTGATTTTGCTTTTTCTGATTTAAAAGAAGCTGTTGCTCCTGTTAAAGATTTAAAAGGTGACGTTGCTAATGGTGAAACTTTAGTAACAAGTAACTGTACAGCTTGTCACTCAATAGAGTCAAAAGGTTTCCCTCAAATTATGGATAATGTGAGTTCTGCAGCAGCTTATGGTGTAGTTCCACCAGATCTAGGAACTGCAGGGAAATTATATAGTGCTGATTATTTAGCATCATTTGTTCAAGATCCAGCAACTACTTCAAAAGTAGCACATAAATATGTTGATGGTAAAGTTCATCCTATGCCTTCATATAATTGGTTACAACCTCAAGAAATAGCTGATGTTGTTGCTTATTTAAAAGACATTTCACCAAAAGAGATGACTAATAAAGAAGTTTTTGCTGATGCTTGTCAAAGATGTCACTCTATTAAATATGCTGATATGAAAAATGGTACAATGGCTGCATTTACACCAGATGCTGATATCAAAAAATATATGGGTAAATTACCACCTGACTTATCTCAAATGATTAGATCAAGAGGTCATGAATACTTAGAAACATTTATCAATAATCCACAAAAACATCTTGAAGGTACAGCAATGCCAAGAGTTGGATTAACTGAAGAATCTCAAGCTCAAGTTATTGCATATTTAGAAGAAGTTGGTGATTCAAAAAAAGCTCAAAGAGAAGAGTTAGGACCTAAATTCTTAATATATCTTGTAATTTTTGCAATTTTTGGTTTCTTATGGAAAGCAAGTAAATGGAGAGATGTTCACTAGAACATCTCTTCTATAATAGGAGAAAATAAATGAAACTATCAAAATTAATAATCGCAGCAACTCTATTTGTAGTAACTGCAAATGCAAATGATGTAATGCAAAAATCAATGTCAACTATGGAAAAAGGTATGACTCAAATTCAACAAGGTTTTTTAAATAATAACCTTGGATTAATTAAAGAGGGTACAAAACTTGTAAAAGAAGGAAATACGCTTTTTTCAGATAAAAAAGTTATTGCTGAATTTTTACCAGATAACAAAAAACACATGGCAAATGTTGCTGAAAATGCTTCAAAAAGAATATCTTTAGATATTGCTGAATTAGAAGCTAATTTAGATAACAAAGCTTATATAAACGCTGCAAATGCATATTCAGATATGTTAAATGCATGTTCTAGCTGTCACTCAATAGTTAGAAATTGGTAAAAAATAAAAAAAGATAAACTTTTAAGTTTATCTTTTTTATAAAAGTATTTTTGCTCCAGCTGATACTATTGCAGTTTCTGAACGAAGTATTAAATTAGAGTTAAATCCTACAATATTTTCACTGTTAAATTTTTCTCTTTCATATTTTGAAAAACCACCCTCGCATCCAATAATTAAAGTCTTAATTTCATCTTTTTTATTATCAATACAAACTGTAGAAAAGTCTAAAAAATAAACATTTTCATTCTCTTTAATAAATTGTTCTATATTTTTTGAAACTTCAAGTTTTATAATATTTGAACGTCCGCATTGGCTTGAAGAGTTTATTAAAATCTTTTCTAATTTTTCAATATTTATTTTGAAATTCTTTTGTGAATAATCAGCATAAATAAAAGTAATTTTATCAACTCCCATTTCATTTAATGAAGCAATATATTTTTCAACTGTTTTTGGATCAACAACACACCAACCAAGGTGCAATTTGTTTTCATTAAGTAAGATTTTTTCTTCACTAGAAATTAGATTTAAAATAGCTCTCTTTTTATCTATATTATTAATTTTATATAGATATATATTGTTATCTTTTAAGTTTCTAAAATATATCTCATCATCAATTTTATGTCGTCTAGCTTTTATTAAATAGTTATAAACATCATCTTTTATTTCTAAAATATCTTTTCCACAAAATTCATCATAAGTAAATTGCATTAAAATACCTTACTAAGAATATAAACAGCAATTATTACTGATATTTCTATTGTATAAATCTTTTTTGCATAAGTAAAAAATTCATTTTGTAACTCAATTTGATCATGTTTTATAACTCTCATCTTTTTATATCTTTTTATCTCTATAACTAATAAAAATATAGAAGCTGGAATCATTAAAGCAATTGTAAAACTAAAAGTTTGTGCATAAAATGCAACAATTGTACCTGTGTAAATAACTATAGCATTTGTTAAATGATATAAAGGAGTTAAAAATTTTAATCTTTTTGCTAAAACAATAAAATTCTTTTCTCTTGTAACTGAATATAAATTAAATAACATAATTGCTAAGAAAAAATATATTGTATAAACGTGGGTTTGCACCGCACTTTGCATTAATTCCATATGTGTTTATCTCACTTTTAAAAAATTTTGGTATTATATCTAACTTGTCATAAGTTTTTATTTTAACTACACAAAGGAATAATATGGCTATAAAAGTGCAGACTGCTATAGAAATTATTTCAAAATTAACCCTTAATTTGAATTTTGAAATTATCCCTATAGAAAATGCTACAAGCAGAATATGTGCTCAAGATATTTTTGCCACAAGTTTTTTACCAAAATTTAATAATTCAGCAATGGATGGATATGCAATAATTTATGAAGATAAAGATAATGAATTAAATATAATTGATACAATTTTTGCAGGTGATAATAATAACAGATTATTGAAAAAAAATTCTTGTATAAAAATAATGACTGGAGCAAAAATTCCAGAAAATTCAACAGCTATAATTCCAAAAGAAGATATAGAAGAACTTAATGATAATAAAATAAAAATTTTAAAAAATGTTAAAGAATTTCAACACATTAGATATATTGGTGAAGATATAGAAAAAGATGAACTTTTGTTAAGTAGTGGTGAAGAGATAAATTTTTCAAAAATTACCCTACTTGCAAGTCAAGGAATATCACATATAAAAGTTTATAAAAAACCAAAGGTTGTAGTTTTTGCAAGTGGAGAAGAGTTAAAACTTCATTATGAAAAAATTGAATCTTTTCAAATTTTTAATTCAAATACACCAACATTTATTTCACGAACCCAAGAGTTAGGTTGTAATGTAACATTTATTGGTCAAGCAAGAGATACTATTGAAGATATTAAAAATTTAGTAAAAAACTCTTTAGATGCAGATTTAATAATTACCTCAGGTGGTGTTTCTGTTGGGGATGCTGATTTTACTAAAGAAGCATTTTATGAATTAGGATTTGAGTCACTTTTTGATGGAATAAATGTAAAACCTGGAAAACCTACTGTTTTTGGAAAAATTCAAAATACATATATTTTAAATCTTCCAGGTAATCCTTTAGCGTCCGCTCTAATATTTGAAGTATTTGGAAAAATATTAATTCAAAAACTTCTAGGTTCAAAAGATATTCACCAAAATTTTATACTAGGAAAAATCAAAGACTCTTTTTTTACTAAAAAGGGTAAAACTACAATTATTCCAGGTTTTTTTGATGGAGAGTTTTTTGAAATTTCACAAAAAAGGTCACCAGGAATGGTTTCAGTTTTAAGCACATGTAATTCAATGATTGTTATTGATGATGAAGTTGAAACATTAAAAAAAGATAGTTTAATAAAAATATTACCAATAAATTGGAAATTCTTTAGCGATATAAAAAAGGACTTTTTAACACATGAATAACAAATCAACTAAAAAAGCAATATGCATTTTAAGTGGAGGAATGGATTCAACATTAGCTTCATACATAGCAAAAAATGAAGGTTATGAAATAATTGCTGTTCACTTTAATTATGGACAAAGAACACAAGATAGAGAACTAAAAGCATTTAGAGATATTTGTGATGATTTAAAAATTTTAGAAAAATATGAAATAGATATTCCTTTCTTCACACAAATAGGTGCTAGTGCTTTAACAGATAAAAATATTGATGTACCAACAGGTGGAATTGAAGCTGGTGTTCCTATAACTTATGTTCCATTTAGAAATGGGATTTTTCTTTCAATTACAGCAGCAATTGCAGAAAAAGAAGGTGCAACTGCCATGTATATTGGAGTTGTTCAAGAAGATAGTTCAGGTTACCCAGATTGTACTGATTTATTTATATCAGACATGAAAAGAGCTATAAATCAGGGAACTAAAGAAGATACTCACATTGATATTGTAACTCCATTAGTTCATCTTTCAAAAGCACAAATTGTTCAAGAAGCAATGAAATTAAACGTTCCACTTGAACATACTTGGTCATGTTACAAAGAAGAGGATGAAGCTTGTGGAGTTTGTGATTCTTGCAGATTAAGACTTAATGGATTTAAAATAGCAAACCAAATAGATCCAATTCCTTACAAGGTTTTATAATGCATTGGAAAATATCTAAAGAGTTTGAATTTTGTTATGGACATAGAGTTTGGTCACAAACTTTAGATGCCGAATTTTCATTGGATTCATGTTTAAAATGCAGACATTTACATGGACATCAAGGTAAAATCTTAGTTTATTTAGAAGCTCATGAATTAAAAGATGGAATGGTTACAGACTTTAAACATCTAAATTGGTTTAAACAATTTATTGATGATGTATTAGATCATAAATTTATTTTAGATTTAAATGATCCTTTATTTTCAACACTACTTCCAAAAATAGAAAAATCAGAATTAATAAAATTTGATGAAAATTTCTATTTAGTAGATTTAACAAAATTTAAAGATGAAGAAAATCACATAAAAGAGCTTTATGAG
>JBBRXF010000068.1:0-12735 GCA_038248665.1 Campylobacterales bacterium
AAAATAGAGAATGGGAAAATTAAGATTTCATCAAAGGATGAAGATTTAAGAATAGAAATAGATGATAAATTAAATATATATTTACGAAATTTAGATGTTTTAGTAGATTCAAAACTTCAAAATAGTGGTTTACAACAAGACATGGATTTAAATTTATTAAATAGTAAATTAAAAGTTGGAAGTGATATCTATCATCTAGAAAAAGGAAAAATTTCTATATTAAATAAAGTAGTCAATTTTGAAGTTGATGTAAAAGAACTTAATTTACCAATTAGAAAGAATAATGATAAAATCAATAGTTTAAGCTTAATTGGAAGTATAAAGAATGGTTTAACATCAATAGAAACAAAAAATAAAGATTTAATTTTAGAGTTAAAAAAAGATGCGGTATCTTTATATGTTGATGGATATAACTTATATTACTCGAGTTCAGATAGTGAAAAATTGGATGAAAATAAATATAAAGAGATTAGTATAAAAGGCAAAAAATCAAATATTATTTTGAATGAAAAATATAAACTTTTAAGTGATGATTTTGAAATTAGAGTTAGAGATGATAGTAAATTTTTTAGTTTAAATCATAAACTTACAAATATTACTTTTAAAGAATCAAAAGATAAAAAAGTAGATATTTTTTCAAATAATTTAAATGATGAGTTTATAAATTCAATTTTTGATAAACATATATTTGAAGGTGGAAATATATTATTACACGCAAGTGGTACTATTGATAACATAAATGGAAAAATAATAATTGAAAATAGTAATATTAAAGATTTAGCAATTTTAAATAATCTTTTAATATTTATTCAAACTTCTCCTGCATTAATTAATCCATTATTAGCTATCCCTTCAGTTGTAGGATTGGCTACAAACTCAGGATTTAATCTTACAGCATATAAAATTGTTAATGGTAATATAGAATTTAATTATAGTAAAGAAAAAAATCTATTAGATATTAAAAAATTAGTTACTATTGGTAATGGTATTGATTTTGATGGAAGTGGAAAAATTGACTTAAATACAATGATGTTAAGCTCAACTATTAAACTTATATTTTTGAAAGATTATTCAAAAATTGTTGGAATGATTCCCGTTGTAAACTATGTTTTATTAGGTGATAATAATAGAGTTGAAACGGAAGTTAATCTTGAGGGAAGTTTAGATAATCCAGAACTTTCAACTAATCTTACAAAAGATACAATAACTGCACCTATGAACATAGGTAAAAGAATATTAAATTCACCTGTAAAACTTTTTGATTTTATTATGGGAAAAGATCCTGAAAAAGAAATGAAAAGTAAAGAGGGTCAAATAGTAAATAAGCCTTTAAAATAAAGGCTTATCTTATTCGTTTCTTAGAACATCAATTACATCAATATTTGTAGCTTTAGAAGCTGGATAATAAGATGAAACAAGTACAATAATAATTGCACCAATAATAATAGATACAAAGTCACTCATTGCTAAATCTAGTGGTAATTTTGCACTTCCATAAACATCTGCTGGAAGTGTAACAATATCAAAATTATCTAATAACCAATATCCAAAAAATCCTAAAACAATTCCTGTTAAAATTCCTGAAAATCCTATAATTGTTCCAACTCTTAAGAAAATTGATTTTATCTCTTTACTTGTTGCTCCCATTGATAAAAGTAGGGCAATCTCTTTTCTTCTACTCATTACAGTCATTAAAAGTGAAGAGATAATATTTAATGAAGCAACTAAAATAATAAGCATTAATACAACAAATAGAGCTGTTTTTTCCATTTTCATTGCAGCAAAGAAATTACCATTTTGTTGCCACCATCCAACAATTGAAGCTCTATTACCTAAATATTTTTTTAACTTCTCAATATCAGCAAATGCATCTTCAGAGAAAATATGAATTCCATCAAATGAACCAGCTTCTTTATTTAATAAAGTTTGTAAAGCTTCTATTGAAGTATACATATAAGCTTTATCATAAGCATTAAGTCCAGATGTAAAAGAGTTAATATATGTAAATCTTTTCATTTTTGGCATCATTGAAAAACCAGTTGGATTTAATTCTGTAAAATATAGAGTTGTTTTAGCCCCAGAATTTAAAAATAGTTTGTCAGATATTCCAGAACCTGTAATTATATCAAATTTATCAGGGGTTAAATTACCTAAAGCTTCTTTATAAATAGGATTTATTGCTGCTTCACTTTGTGGATTTACTCCAAAAAGCATACCTCCACTCATACTATCACCACTTTGAATAATAGCTTGTGATGAAACAAAAGGAGAAAATTTTAAATGAGGAAAATCTTTTTGAAGTTTACTTAATAGGTTTTCATCTAAAGGAATACTACCTTTTGGATGGATTGTTAAGGGATAATTCATAGTAAAAAGTTTTCGTTCAAACTCTTTTGCCGTTCCATTCATAATAGCCATAGAAAGGATTAAAACCATTACACCAATAGAAACACCTACAAATGCCAAAATGGCACTTATAGATATAAAAGGATTTTTTTTGTCAAATCTTAAATATTTTTTTACAATAAAATTTACTAATTTTTTATTCAAATTAATTTCCTGCAGCTAAACCAATTTTTGGACCACTTTTCCCACAACAATGTTTATATTTTAGACCACTTCCACAAGGACAATCTTCATTTCTAGCAATTTTTCTATCACTATTTCTAACAGCTTCTTGGGCAACATTTGTTGTAATATGTTCTGTTGCTTCTTCCATTTGTTCTTTCATTCTAGCGATTGCTTCTTGCTCTTTTTGTTTATCTTCATGACTTTGTAATTGAATAGTAAATAGTATTTTGATAATTTCATGTTTAATGTTTGCAATTAACTCAATAAACATATTATAAGACTCTTTTTTATACTCAACTAATGGATCTTTTTGATTGTACCCTCTAAGACCAATTCCAGCTTTTAATGTATCCATTGAATATAAATGTTCTCTCCAAGCATTATCTAAAATTTGAAGATATAGAATTCTTTCAATCTCATTTTTTTGTTCAGTTGCTGCCATTTCCATTTTTCTAGTATAAACATTTTTTAAAAATGTATTTAAATTTGTTTCAAACTCTTCATACGAATCACATTTCATATCTTCAATATCAACAAGTAATCTTAACTCTTCTTCAAGTTTTATTTTTACAAACTCATAATCAAAATCTTCACTTGGCATTCCATTTATGATATTTGCATTTGATAATAAATTTTTTACATATTCAAGTCTATTTTCATCAAGTTTTGAATCAATGTCAAAATCAGGTTTTAATAAATCATTTCTAAATGAATAGATTACTTTTCTTTGTTGATTTGCAACATCATCATATTCAAGTAGATGTTTTCTTGATTCAAAGTGCATTGATTCCACTTTTTTCTGAGCATTTTCAACAGCACGTGTTACCATTCTTGATTCAATATGTTCACCTTCTTCAATACCAAGTCTTTCCATGATACCTTTGATTTTATCACTTCCAAAGATTCTTAAAAGATTATCTTCTAAAGATAGATAAAATTGAGATTCACCAACATCACCTTGACGTCCAGCTCTTCCTCTTAATTGGTTATCAATTCTTCTAGATTCATGTCTTTCAGTTCCGATGATTGCCAATCCACCAAGGTCAAGAATTTCTTGAGTAAGTTTGATATCAACTCCACGCCCAGCCATATTTGTGGCAATCGTAACTGCACCTTTTTGACCAGCATCAGCGATGATTTTTCCCTCTTTTTCATGTTGTTTTGCATTTAAAACAGTATGAGGAATTTTCTTTTGAACTAAGATTTCATGTAATTTTTCAGATTTTTCAATAGAAGCAGTTCCCACAAGAACAGGTTGTCCTTTTTCATGGAATTGTTTGATTTTATTACAAACAGCTTCAAATTTCTCTTTTTCACTTTTATAAATTAAGTCATTTTTGTCTATTCTTTGAACAAGAACATTTGTAGGAATTGATACAACATCTAAGTTGTAAATTTCAGCAAACTCAGTAGCTTCTGTTTGAGCAGTTCCTGTCATACCAGCTAGTTTTTTATACATTCTAAAATAATTTTGGAAAGTAATATCTGCTAAAGTTTGAGATTCATCTTGAATAGCTACACCTTCTTTTGCTTCTAAAGCTTGGTGTAAACCTTCACTAAATCTTCTTCCTTCACTTAATCTTCCTGTAAATTCATCAACAATGATTACTGTATTATCTTTTACAACATAATCAACATCTTTTTCAAAAATAAAGTTTGCTTTTAGTGCTTGATCCAAACTATGTGAAAGCATTGCATTTTCAATTGAATAAAGGTTATCAACTTTAAACAGTTTTTCTGCGTGTTCATGACCTTGCTCTGTTAAAACTACAGCTCTATTTTTTTCATCAACTGTAAAATCACCTGTAGTTGTTGGTTTTTCAGAAGAGTTTTTAGGTTCAATTATTTCACCTCTTGTAAGTTTTAATGCAATTTCATTTGCTCTTACATAATTTGAATTTTTATGATTTGTTGGTCCTGAAATAATTAAAGGAGTTCTTGCTTCATCAATTAAAATTGAGTCAACTTCGTCAACGATTACAAAGTTGTGACCTCTTTGAACTTTTTCATTAATATCGTAATTCATATTGTCTCTTAAGAAATCAAAACCAAATTCATTGTTTGTACCATAAGTGATGTCACAAGCGTATTGAGCACGTCTTTCTTCATCATTTCTTAATCCACCAACAACTGCACCAACGCTAAATCCTAAAAAGTTATATAAAGGTCTTAATTCATTTGCATCTCTGCTTGCAAGATAATCATTTACAGTTACGACATGAACACCTTCACCACTTAAAGCATTTAATGCAACAGCTAATGATCCAACTAGTGTTTTTCCTTCACCAGTTTTCATCTCTGCAATTCTTCCTTCATGTAGAACCATTGCACCAATTAGCTGTACATCATAAGGTCTCATATTTAGAACTCTACGACTCGCTTCCCTAGTAATTGCAAAAGACTCAAATAAAACATCATTTAATGATTTTTCTTGTTTTTGTACAAGTTCTTTTAACTTGTTAAATTCATTTTGTAACTCTTCATCACTTAAATTTTCGTATTTACTTTCAAGAGCTGTAATCTCTTGAGCTTTTTTTCTATATTGTTTTACTTCTCTATCGTTTCTTGTACCAAAAATTTTTGAAAAAACATTTAACATAAAATTAGTTCCTTTTCGTTATAATCCTAATGATTATATAAAAAAAAAGGTTAAAATATGTTTTATAAATTAATAATTGCTTCAACTCTATTTTGTCTATCTTGCATCGCTTCAAATGATATTAGAGATTTAGATAGTTTTAAGGCAAGTTTTTCTCAAGTAATTACTTCAAATTCACAAAATAAGATTGAATATACCGGTGAAGTTTTTATTAAAAAAAGTGGTAAAATCCTATGGAAATACAAAACTCCAGTGGTTAAAAATGTATATATAAATAATGATTTTGCAATTGTTGATGAACCTGAACTTGAGCAAGCAATTTATACTCAGTTAGATAGTGAAATAAATATTATTAAACTTTTAAATGGTTCAAAAAAAGTAAATGATAATAGTTATACTACAAACATTGAAGATGTAGATTATCTAATAAAAACTTCAAAAGATGATGACAAAATTAGTTACATAAAATATAAAGATAAACTTGAAAATAATGTTGAAATCAAATTTTCAAATGTAGTTCAAAATGGTGATATTTCAGATGCTATGTTTAAATTTACAGTACCTGATAGCTATGATGTTATAAGAAAATAGATTTTAAGAATTAAAAGATATAATACGCACAGGTAAACCAGACAATAGCTTGAGTAAAATCAAGAGGAAAGTCCGGGCTGCTGTGAAGTGTGGTTCCATTTAAATAATGGCTAGGGTAACCTAAGGGATAGTGCAACAGAGAATAGACAGCCGATTTTTCGGTGATGGTGAAACGGTGGGGTAAGAGCCTACCAGACTTTTGAGTAATCTTAAGTGCTTTGTAAACCCAACCTGCAGCAAGAAGACTAGGTATTTACTTCACAATTTTGGTCTTCGCAAGACTACTAAAGTAATTTAGTAGCTAGATAAATTATTGTCTTAAAAACAAAACGCGGCTTATTGGTTTACCTACTAATAATACACTACATCATCTACTCTACAAGTAATAATTGTTAGCTACCTTAAAATAGAATTATTCTTAATAGGATATAAATAAATTTAAAAAAATAGAAAATGAGTCATTTCAGAGTCACTTACTCGATATAATTTTATATTTATAGGAGTAATAAATGTTTGAAATAATATTTTTTATATTAAAGAAATTAAGTGCAATTCTTTCTAATGTAGTTTTTTATTTAATAGGTGCATTAGTTCTAAAATTAATTACATTTGGTAATTACCCAGATTTAACTGATTTTTACAATGATTTAAAAGAAGACCCATTTATAATTATCTCTGATTCTGCCATAATTAGTGGTTTTGGAATATTGATTGTTTCTTTTGGATTTGGATTCTTTTTATATTATACAAATCCCTAAAAATATAAATAAAATATTTTATAAAATAAATTTTTATTTAACTTTTCGTCGTAATTCTTCTAAAAGATCAATTTGAATCTCTTGAATTTGGGCTAATCTTTCCCATTGATGAGAAAGAAGATGATCCATTTTTTCATGAAGTTGTCTTATTTCAAGTTCAGCTTTTAAATTAACTTGATAATCATATTGTGATCTTAATCTATCTTTTGCTTCTTGTCTATTTTGACTCATCATAATAATTGGTGCTTGAATAGCAGCTAAACAAGAGAGTAGTAAATTTAATAAAATAAAGGGATATGGATCTACTGGTTTCCAAAATACAACTGCTGAATTAATTATTATCCAAACAACTAAAAATCCAGCAAAAAATCCCATAAATGTCCAACTTCCACCAAAAGTTGCAATTCTATCTGCAATATGTTCGCCCCTTGTCCATTCATGGTCTGAGGTTGTATCAGAAGTCATTGAAATAAGCTCGTGTTGTTTCATCGTATCTAATACTTGATTTTCAAGAGTTGTTAATTCACCTTTTTCTGATTCAAGTATCATATGAACATATTTATTTTGATAAAAGTGTAAATCGTCTCTACAAATTTCTGATGATTTATTCCATTCAGGAATATCTTTTTGTATTAGTTTAGAAATTTCTTCACGAACAACATCTGAATGAACAATTTGAGAATTTTTAAAATCTTTTTTGCAAACTGAACATCTATGTAATTTTTCCAAATTTACCCTTTATTTAATAACGTGTCCCACAAATTTTGACATGTTATTTAAAATTTTTCCACCCCGTCTAAATCCTAAACCACAAGCTTCATAGGCAAAAAATACTCCTGCTTGATAAGAGTTTCCATTTGAATCTTTTGGAAATTCTACATACTCTTGATAAATAGCTTTATGACCTGCGTATTCTCCACTTGTTTGCTCATCAATTGAGCCATCAGAATTTATAATTTTTGTATTTGCACCTTCTCGTCCAAAACATCTTTTTTCTACTTGTTTTTTCCCTACAAGTGGTTCAAATGAAGTTTCAAGCAATAATGGATGATTTGGGTATAAATCCCATAAAATCTTCATAAATCCTTTTGATTGGAACATTAAAGAATATGCTGGATTAAAAATAATTGCTTTTTTTTCTTTTATAATTTCAGTTAAAGTTAAAGCTAATTCACTCTCTTCAATTGCAATATTTTCCCATGGAATTAGTTTAAACCAAAACTCAAATAGTTCATCATCTTTGAAAATACCATCATCACTAAATTGTACATTTTCTATAAATTCAAAATCTGTATTAAATCCAGCTTCAGTTGCGATGTGTTGTAAAAGTTTTGTTGTATTTATATCTTCACTTGAGCTTGAAATTGAAGAAAAAAGTATTTTCCAACCAAGTTCTGAATAATATTCATCAAATTTTTCGATATCAGAATTTAGGGTAATTATTCTTTTAAAGTTGTCTTTTAAAGCTTCATAAAGATTGTTAAATTGACTTGCTTCATCTAAGTTATTTGCTTTTAACATTGCCCATTGAATAATTGCTGTTTCAAAAAGTGAAGTTGGAGTGTCTGCATTAAACTCAATTAATTTTATAGGGTTTCCATCTATTCCACCTGCTAAATCAAATCTTGAATATAGATGCCAATGAACTTCATTTTCCCAAGACTCTTTTATAATTTCAACTAAGTTAAAAGGAATATTTAAATCATGAAATAAATCATTATCAATTACATATTGTCCAGCTTCGGCAAACATATCATATAACTCGTTAGTAGCTTCATAATAAGCATTTGCTTCGTCTTCATTGATTACTACTATTTCATCACTTACATAAGAAGAGTTGTCACTATCTGTATGCCAAACAAAGCCAATAGATTCTAAATATTCATCAGTTAAAGGTTTTAATTTTTCTAATTTCATAATTAACTCCCAAAACTTGAAGATGAAGAACTAGAAGTTGGACTTGTACTGCTTCCACCACCAAAAAATCCACTTTTTTTAGTTGATGAACTTGTTCCTGTTGTTGCTGGAGTTTTAGAAAATGAACTTTGTGATTTACTATATGTTTGAGGTGATTTGTATTGAGTTTGTCTTTGATTTTGGAAATTTTGATTATTAAATAATTTATTTCCTAGCCAAGAACCAATCATCGCACCTGCAATTGAAGATAATAAAACTCCACCAAGTCCCATTCCTCCATCACTTACTTGTGCATTTGGATTTGTAAGAGGAGAAGTTCCTGCATCAATCTTTTTCTCTTCTTCTTTTACTAATTTATCTATCTCTTCTTGAGTTAAGATTTTTTCACTTCCGTCTGGTTTTCTAAGAACTATTGTAGTTTTAGCAGCTGGGAATTCATCTGCAATTTTATATTTACCATCTGCTGATTCTTCAACAACTACAAAAGCACCTTCTTTTTGACTAGCATTTGTAAAAGCATCATTTTGACCTTGATTTTGTTGATTGTTTTTTGATTTGTCATCACATCCCACTAATCCAGTTATTAGTAGTGCACCTAAACCACCAACTATTGCGTAATCTGATATTTTTTTAATATGATTTCTTTTTTTCAATTTCATTTCCCTTTCTCTTTGATTTAATTTTTTATAATAGTTATTTTAGAAATTGCAATATTATAGCAAATAGCTTAACAATAATCAAAAAAAGTAATTTTTGTAATATGTGACACCAGATGTGACGCAAAATCGATAAAATATTTATTATTAAAATCAAGATATAAAAGGAAAAATATAATGAATGAAAATTTTTCAAATCAAGTTAGTTTTTTTACTGCTTATAAAGAGATAATAAATAACTCTTTTAGTTTACTGCTAAAAAAGAGAGATGTTTTAGCAAGAGCTTTGTTAATTCCATTTATTTTGTTATCAATAATTTATTATATTGGTAAAATTTATCCTACTATGAATAGTTTTCCAGCATTAATAATAAGCATAGCAGTGGCAATTGCAACACATAGAATTCTTTTAAAAGAGGAAGAATTTCCTGTAAAATGGGGATATTTTGAATTTGGTTCACGGGAGTTTAAATATATTCGTTATACATTGTTTATTGGCTTATTGTGTTTACCGTCACTTCTTTGTTTATTTATTCCAATAATCGGTATTTCTCTTACAGTAATTATATGTTTAATTTTAATTTCAAGAATGTCTTTAGTTTTTCCCGCCATTGCTTTAGATGAAGATATGAGCGTTTGGGATGCTTGGAATAATACTAAAAACTACAAACTAATAACTTTCTTTTCTATAATTGTTTTTCCTACAATAATTACTTTAGCTGTAGGAATTGTTTATGGTTTAGTTATAAACTTTTTAGTAAAAGTTGTATCACCTCAATTGGAGATTTTATATGTAATTTTGGATTTATTTATCACTGTATTGGTTGTTAGTACACTCTCTTCAACATATAAATTTATAGGAAAATATGGTTTTGTAAAAACTGTTAAAGAAGAAAAATCAGATGAAGAAATTTCAATTAATGAAAAAGATGGAAATTATAAAATTTCAATTCCATTTATTTTAAACAAAACTTTTGAAGATATAAAAAAAGAGTTATTATCTCAATATGAAGAATTGGGTTTTTCAAATATTGTAGTAAATAAAGAAGCTTTGTGGATGATAAAAAATCCTCAAAATGATGATTCTTATGTGAGTTTATCTGTTGAAACAAATAAGTTTCAGCTGGAAACTTTTAATACAAATAAACCAGAATTAACTTTTATAACTCAATCATACTAAAATAAGTAAGTCAAATTATGACTTGCTTATAATCTATCTTGTATAATAACTTAAATAATTAGTGGATTTGCCAATGATATATATTAAAATAATTTTTTTACTGCTAATTTCATCTGTTGTTTATGCAAATAGTATAAATATTTATAAAGATACAAAATCCCTATCAATACTTCAAACTGCTCAAATTTATATAGATAAAAATAGAAATAAAACCATAGAAGATATAAAAAAGATGGATAATTTATTTGAAAAAAATGAAAAAAATATTTTATCTTTTGGATATTCGCCTAACTTTGATGTTTGGGTTAAATTTACTATTTCAAATAATAGTGATAAAACTTTAAATAAAATCATAGAATACAATAATTCACTTTCTACAAATGTAGAATTTTTTGATCCAAATAAGAATTATCAAATTCAAAACGATGGACTTTTATTTGATAAACTTGATAAAAAGACAATTAATCCAATTTTTAATATTAATATTGAAGCAAACCAAAGTTATACATATTATTTAAAAGCATCTTCATACATAACTACATTAATCATTGATTTAAAGTTGTGGGATGAAGACTCATTTTATAAAAAAGAGATAAAACATCAAGTTATTCTTGCTTTATTTTTTGGAGCAATGTTGATTTTAGGTATTTATAATCTATTTATCTACTTTTTTACAAGGGATATTAGTTATTTATATTATGTTTTTTATATTGTTGGATTGATAATTCACCATTTAATGTACACAGGTATTGCAAATACCTATTTTTTAGATTATAAAAGTATGATAACCATTGTTAGTTTTGCTTCTTTAGTTGTTGCAATTCCTGTTTATGCCTTAGGATTATTTACAAAAAGTTTTTTACATACACAAAAATATCCAAAATTTAATAGAGTATTAAACACTTTTTTAATACTTATTCCTATATCTATAATATTTTTTCTACTAACCGATGACTATGAGCAATATAGAAATAGTTTAACAATGATGTTTTTAGTTTTTTTAATGATAATAACTGTTTATGCAGCAATTAAAAAGAATAAACAAGCATATTTTATTCTATTTGGTTGGTTCATATTTTTATCTTCTGGAATGTTAATGTATCTGTCAAGTGTTGGTATATTTGATATTTCACGATATTTTCCATATTTAATAGAAGCCTCTTTTGTAATTGAAGCTATTATCTTTTCAATAGCTTTAGCAAATAGAATTACAAATTTACAAAGAGAAAAAAATGAAGCAAACCAAAGATTAATTACTCAACAAAAAAATGAAACAAAAAGATTATCAAAAGAAGTTGCATTAAGAACAAAAGATTTAAAAACAGCTTTAGATGAAAAAGAATTGTTATTAAAAGAGTTAAATCATAGGGTTAAAAACAATATGCAAACAATTGTTTCTTTGATTCGATTACAAAGTGATGAGATAAAAGATGAGAGATTAAAAGACATTTTACTAACTATTCAAAATAGAATTAATGCTATGAGTCACTTACATGAACTATTATATAAACAAGAAAATATAGCTTATGTTGATGTTTATGAATATTTGGAAAACTTAATTGAAGAAGTAAAAGATAGTTATGACACTTACATAGATATTCATCTAAATATAAAAACAAAGCTTAAAATGGAACAATCAATTTATTGTGGTTTGATTATAAATGAACTTGTTACAAACTCTTTTAAATACGCTTTCCCAAATAAAGAAGGAAATATTTTTATAAGTTTAGAAAAAGAGAATGAGATGATAAAATTAATAGTTAAAGATGATGGAATTGGTTATGATGAAAAAAATGCAAATATCTCTTTGGGTTTAACTTTAGTAAATACTTTAGCTGTAAATCAGTTAAAGGGAAATATGAATATTGACTCAAAAGAGGGTGTAATAACTACGATTTTATGGCCACGCGGATGCAATGGAAACGGCGAAGGAGTTTATTGTACTCTGCGAGCGCGAATCCAGATTGTGCTCCACAGAATCTATAGCCTGCTGCAAATCTTTTGCGCCACCTGCAAACCAATCCGGAGCATAAATACCCTGGCCGACCGTTGCGCTTGAAGGGTTGTAATAGCCGGGGTCGTTACTATTGTTTGCTTTGAAATAAGTCGCGCCGTTAATTATTGTCCGGGCTGCGGCAATGGCGGCATTCACCGCCGAATAGTCCGCGAGAGCATAATTGTTGAGTGATGAACGGGTTGCGCTTATGGTAGTATAGCTGCCGCTGTCATCCAGTTCAAATACACGGCAACCGGGGTCACCGTCGTTATATGCTTCCAGCGTTGCTCCCTTGGCAAAGCCGAGTGTGATTCCGTCGGTTGTCATCCCCACAAAAGAATTCATATGGTTATGACCGAAAAAAGCGCCTTTCATGTTGCCATTGGAACACCATGCCTCATACAAAGTCTTGCTCCCGTATAGGGAGGATGACCGGTGAGCAGTATCCTGATAAGTTGACAGGTCCGG
>JBBRXF010000069.1:0-12716 GCA_038248665.1 Campylobacterales bacterium
ACTTAAAACTCTTGAGAATGGATTAAATTTCTTCTTTAGATATTTAAAAGGTGAAGAAAAAAGTATTAATAAACTTAACATTGAAACGAATGATGAATTTGGACATATGGCAGAAGAGATAGATAAACAAATGGAATTAATTTCTCATAATCTTAATGAAGATAAAAAATTAATTGATGAAGTTAAAAATGTTGTTAATAGAGTTAAAGAAGGACATTTAGATTTACAAATCAAAAATGAAACATCAAACTTATCATTAAATGAATTAAAAAACATGTTAAATGATATGATTGAAACAATCAAAGGAAATGTAAATGAAGATATAAATGTTATTTTAAATTCACTTGAGAAATATGCAAAACTAGACTTTGTTCATAACATTTCAAACCCAAGTGGAAATGTAGCAAGAGGATTAAATAACTTATCAGACATTATTAATCAAATGCTTCATGAAAATAAAATAAATGGACTTACATTAGACGAAAGCTCAAAAGTTTTATTAGAAAATGTAGATATATTAAATAAATCATCAAATCAAACAGCAGTTTCACTAGAAGAAACAGCAGCTGCATTAGAAGAGATTACAAGTACAGTAATAAATAATACTGAAAGAATTTCAACAATGACAAACCATTCAAAAGAGTTATCAAACTCAATAGAAGAAGGTCAAAAATTAGCAACTATTACTGTTGAATCTATGGATTCAATAAATGAACAAACCCAAGCAATTGCAGATGCAATTACAATTATTGATCAAATTGCATTTCAAACAAACATTCTTTCTTTAAATGCTGCTGTTGAAGCAGCAACTGCTGGTGAAGCTGGAAAGGGATTTGCCGTTGTTGCAGCAGAAGTGAGAAATCTAGCAAGTAGAAGTGCAGAAGCAGCTCGTGAAATAAAAGATTTAGTTGGAAATGCGACAAGTAAAACAAATAGTGGTAAAAAAATTGCCGATGATATGATAAAAGGTTATGTAAAGTTAAGAGAAAATATTTCTAAAACCACAGATGTAATAAAAGATATTTCCATCTCTTCAAGTGAACAAAGAACAAGTATCGAACAAATAAATGATGTGGTAAATAGATTAGATAGACAAACTCAAAGTAATGCGTCAATAGCTTCACAAACCCATGATATTGCAATTAATACTTCAAATATTGCAAGAACTATTTTAGCTACAGTTAATGAAAAAAACTTCAGGAATAAATAAATTTATTCCATCTTTTTCAATCATAATACTTAATCTTATATGAAGTATTATGATTGTAGTATTTCACCCTATTTTTTTGCGGTTATGGTGGAACGGTAGACACGCTACCTTGAGGTGGTAGTGCCCTATGGGTGTGCGAGTTCAAATCTCGCTAACCGCACCACATTTTAAATTTTATACTTAAGAAAAATCTCCGAAACTTTAAACCAATGATCTATTTAATCTTTCAAAACCTTCATTTATTGTTATTAGAGAACTATCAACATCACCTTTGATTTGCTCCCAAGAATTTTCCATCTCAACATTTATCTCTTTTACTCTAGCTCTCATTTCATTTGCCATTGTCTCTAAACTTTCGACATCTTTAATAAAATCTAAACGTTCCACATCAGAAAGAGATCTTATTTTTGTTTTAAGCTCCACTAATTTTTCTAGTGCAAGATTCAACTCTTTTTCAATCTCTTGTTTGTATGTTTCTATTGTGCTCATATTATTTTCTCCTATATTAATTAAAGTAGCCATAAATAATAGGAGTCTATTCCCCTATTATTTGGAATCAATCAGTTTTTTTCTCTATATATTTAGCCCCATCATTGACTTTTTCTTTACTCCATTCAGCACCAGTTGCCACATCTTTTTTTGCACCTTCCCATGTTTCACAACCACTTGCCATTAATACTATAAATAAAAACAGCGTAAATGTTAAAATTCTTTTCATTTAACCAATTCTAATTTGGCTTCAATTTTTTGTTTATATGCATCTTTTGTATTCATACTATTTTTCCTTTTTTAAAAATTTATACGGCAATTTATAGCCGTTGGCCTTTGATAATACGAACCAAAATAACCACAACTGCAATAACTAGAAGAATATGAATAAATCCTCCCATCGTGTATGAACTAACAAATCCTAGAATCCAAAGAATAACTAGAAGTAAAGCAACTGTTTCGAGCATAATATTTCTCCTTGTTGTTACTAAGATTTTATAAGGAATTTTTTCCTTTAAAACTTATTTTTGTAAAGCCTTAATGAAATTTAACGAAAAAGATAGATACCAACAATAAAAATGAAGGTAGCAAATATAATAAGTCATCACCTTATCTACTTGAAATAGTATTGTAGATAAACTCACTATACAGCAATATTTCTTTTTTAGGCTTGGAAATAAATTTATTTCATTTATTAAAAAGATTATGCAAAATTAAGATTATAATTTATTCCATAAATAACTCAAACACGAAGTTTTTATTTACTTTTCATTACTATTCTTAGGTTACAATACAACTTCTAATTATAGAATCCACCAAAAGGAAAATCTTTGAACAATTCATTTAAAATTCTCTTACTCTCGATTATATTCCCTATTTTTCTTCTGTGTGAAAACATACAAACTACTCCTATAAAATTAATAAATAAAGATGTAACAACAGTTGCTGAACAAACAACTCAAATGCCAACTAAAACTATTGAAGAACAAATAGATGAACAAAATAAAATGCTTCAAGATGTTATTAAAAATATAAATAATGAATCTTATTTAACAACCCTTCAAAAACAAGAAGAAGATGATAATGAAGTGTTTTTTTTAACAAATCGAATTAATGCAAATAATATACAAAGAAATAGTTTAGCTGTAAAAAGAGATGAGTTAAAAATAGCCACTATTAATCAAAGAGTTATATATGAAAAAACACTAAGAGATTTAATTCAAGCAAAAGAAGAGTTTAGAGATGTTGCTTATTATCAACAAATTATATTAAAAAGCATAAATTCTATAAAAAATTTTAATCTTGATGATTATAGTTCAATATATGAAGAAGAGTTAAAAAATAGTAATAAAGTATCAACAGAATTTATAGATAATTATATAGAGTTATATAACCAAAAGAATACACAACTTTTTATACTTCAATATTTATACAATAACATTCAAAAGTTTCGTAGCTCAAATTTTTTCATTGATGAATTTAATCTTCAATACATAATAAACAAAATAGATACTATAAAAGGTATATCTTTTGTCTCTTCTTTTACCTCTTATCATCTAAATTTTTCAGTGGGAGAAATTTGTGTTGTTTTATTAATAATTGTATTTTTTAGATTATTAAATAGATATTTAATCACATTGATTTCAAATTTTATTTTAAAACCATTTATAAAAAGTGAAGATATTCATAATGAAAATTTCCTTATTCATTTAAGAAATGCAATAAATTCGCCATTAATTTATAGTTTATATCTTTTTTCTGTGCAAATTTCTATGTTAATTTTAGTAAAAGACCAAGTTCTAATAAATCAAATTATGCCTTGGATAAATACAATTTACATGGCTTTAATCACTTGGGCAATTTATTCAATGTTAAATAATAGCATCACTATTTATGCTCACAATTTGCTTGAAAAATATCAAAATGTTAGAAAAGAGATGATAGTTTTTATTCTAAGAATTATAAAAATCATTCTTGTTTTGGTTGTAATTTTATTTTTATTTACACAACTTGGGATTGATATAAAAGCAATTGCAGCGTCACTTGGAGTTGGGGGTATTGCTGTTGCTCTTGCTGCAAAAGATACATTAGCAAACTTTTTTGCTTCATTAAATATTATGACGGATAACTCTTTTTCCCAAGGCGATTGGATTAAAACAAATGATTTTGAGGGAACGGTTGTTGATATTAGAATGAGAACTACAAGAATTAGAACCTTTGATAATGCCATGATTACGGTTCCTAATTCTCAAATTGCAAATGCCCATATTTTAAATTGGTCAAAAAGAGTAATTGGAAGAAGAATTAAAATGTCAATTGGAATTACTTATGAAAGTAAAATGAGTGATATTGTAAATTTAAAAAATGATATTTTTGATATGTTACTTTCACATCCTAAAATTGCCACAAATAAAAACATAAATATTTCAAAAACAAAGGCTTTTGAAGCTATAAAAATAGAAGATTTAGAAGGAGTAAAAAATACGCTTTTAGTTTTCATCGATGAATTTAGTAGTTCATCTATTGATATTTTAGTTTACTGTTTTTCAAAAAGTCCTAATTGGGAAGAGTGGCTTGATACAAAAGAGGATGTAATGATTGAAATATCAAAATTAGTTGAAAAAAATCATTGTTCATTTGCCTATCCAACACAGGCTATTGTATTAAGAAAAGAGGCGAAAATAGAAGAATAAACTTCTATTTTTCAATAAGTAAATCAGCCTTAGTTTTTAGTGTTTTTTTATATAAAAACTCTTTTTCCCTATCTGTGAACTTTTCCTCTTTTTTTGTCTCTTTTGGTTTAATATCTTTCTCTTTTTTAGGCTTTTTATCTTCAATATTCTCTTCTTTTTTAAACATTGTCAAAAGAAGATAAACTGAAAAAACAATATTAAAAATAATAACTGCCCATTTTGAAATGAGTGCAATTTCTAGAAAATCTAATTTATCTTTTAATTTTAAATACTCAACAACATCACCATATATAGCATTTGCAAAAAGTGCGATTATCAAAAGTAAAACTATAAGAATCACCCTTCTTCTAAATTTAAATAAGTAGTACCAAAAAAGTGCTGATTTAACTTGTTTAAACATTATATATCTCTATATGAAAAAGTTAAGCCCAAGAGCTGCAAGTGCAACTACTAGGGATTTAGTTTTTAAATCATCAACTATTTTTCTCTCTTCATCGGCAATTATTATTTCAAGTTGTTCATCACTATAATCATCAAATGTTTTATAATTCTCAACAAGTCTAGCTTTTGTGGCTAATATGGCTTTTTCTCGGATTTTTAGTTTTATTGCGTCTTTTAGTTGTTGACTTTTAATTTTTGGATAATCAAAAGCTTTTGTAGCATTTTCACTAGCAATACTTAATAATTTACTAGAGTTTTCTTTTAATTTATCTTTTATACCCATTAGTTTATTTCCATTAATTTTTTATTTTATTGTAGCACTTATGTATTAATGAAAAACTATAGATTTTCTAATATTTATAAAATATATTCCCATCTAGGATATGAAGCAGCTATATTTTTCATCTCATCTATTTTGAATACATTAATGATTCTAAATCTTCCACTTGACAAAAATGCTTTTATTTTCATTTCGAGTTCCTTGATTTTAATTCTTAAATTATATTTAATTTTAAATAATAATATACTTAAATATATATCTATTTATATATTATTTATTAATTTATGATATACTTTTGCATACTATTTGGTGGAGAAAGATGGAAAAAGATAATTTCAAATTATTATTGAAAAAAGCGGAGTTTAATAAACGAACTTTTTCAGAATATTTAGGCTTAAAATATCAAAGTGTAAATTCATGGGGAAATAATGGGCGAAGTGTACCTTATTGGGTTGAATCATGGTTAAATTTATATATAGACAATAAAAAATGCAAACAAATAAAAGAGATTTTAAAAGATAGTGGTGTTTGTAAATAAAATGATTTTTTAATCAAAAAAAAGCTATAGAAAAGCCTTATTTAAGTATATTCTACATAAAATACCCAACTTCAAATAAAGAATAAATAATTGTCATATTGGGTGTTTTATACTTTTTTTAATTTATACCAAATGGCAAAAAATAAAATTTTAAAAATTAATTAAATAGGAATTATTATGCAAGCATTTTTAGAAGAAGCAAAAAGATCTAGCCGAATCATTGCAAATCTTAGTACTGCTGTTAAAAATAAAGTTTTAAATGAAATGGCAGATGCTTTAATAAATCATTGTGATTTCATAATTTCTCATAATGATAAAGATATGAGTGAAGCTAAATTATATAATTTAAGCGAATCATTAATAGACAGACTACTTTTAACAGGAGATAGAGTTAAAGAAATGTCTAATGCAATAAGACAAATTGCATCTCAAAATGAACCAGTTGGAAGAATATTAGATGGTTGGGTAACTGAATCTGGTTTAAATATTCAAAAAGTATCAATTCCAATTGGTGTAATTGGAATTATCTATGAAAGCCGACCTAATGTTACAAGTGACACAGCAGCTTTATGTTTTAAAAGTGGAAATGTTTGTGTTCTAAAAGGTGGGAAAGAGGCTGAACATTCAAACAAAGCAATTGCAATTGTTTTAAGAGAAGTTCTAGCTAAAAATAAACTTCCAGAACAAGCAATTTCACTTCTTCCTGATTCAAGTAGAGAAGGTGTTGCAAAACTTATAAAACAAGATAAATATGTGGATTTAATTGTACCTCGTGGTGGAGAAGCTTTAATTAAATATGTAAGTGAAAATTCATCTATTCCTGTTATAAAACATGATAAAGGGGTTTGTCATATTTATGTTGATAAAGATGCAGCTCCAGCAAAAATCATTGATATTGCAATAAATGCAAAATGTCAAAGACCAAGTGCATGCAATTCAATGGAAACACTATTAGTACACGAAAATATTGCACCATACATTTTAACTGGACTTGAAGATGCATTTAATGAACAAGGAACAATTTTAAAAGGTTGTAGTGAAACACTAAAATATATAAAAGTAATTCCAGCAACAATTGAAGATTATGATACAGAATATTTAGCTAATATATTAAATATAAAAATTGTAAAAAATGTTGATGATGCAATTCTTCATATTAGAAGACATGGCTCAGGTCATTCGGAAGCTATTTTAAGTGAAAATTACACTACTATAAATAAATTTTTAAATGAAGTTGATTCAGCTTGTGTTTATGCAAATGCAAGTACAAGATTTACTGATGGTGGAGCTTTTGGATTGGGTGCGGAAGTTGGAATTTCAACAAATAAACTTCATTCAAGAGGACCTATGGGAATAAATGATTTAACAACATTTAAATACAAAATTTATGGTTCTGGACAAGTTAGATAATTTCATAATTAGGAGAAAAATGTCGAAAAAGATATATTGTATTGCTTCATTTGAGGCAAAAGAGGGGAAAGAAAAAGAACTATTAGAAGTTCTTCAATCTCTTGAACCTAAAACTATTAGAGAAGATGGATGTATTCAATATATTGTTACAAAACAAATAACTCATCCAAATGCTGCAGGGAAATCTTTTCCAATAGTTTTTAACGAGATTTGGGAATCAAAAGAGGCTTTTGAATTACATTGTAATAAATCATATATTACAAACTTTTTTCAAAATCATTGTGTTGATACCAACGGTCTTGTAAAAGACTTTAACGTTTGTGTTTACACAGATGAAATTAACTAGAGAAAAAATCATGAAAAAAATAACATTAACACTGTCAAGCTTAGTAATCGTCGTACTTTTTTGGTACATTTTAGGAAACTTTTTTGTTTTAAAAGATGAACAAAAAGGTAGTTCAAATCCAAAACTTCAATGTGTATCATATGCTCCTTTTGGAAAAGATGATTCTCCATTTATGATGGATAAAGGTTTAGTAATTTCTGAAGATTTAATTAGAAATGACCTACAACTACTTTCAAAATATACAAGTTGTATTAGAACTTATTCAACTGTTGGATTAGAAATGATTCCAAAAATTGCTAGAGAAAATAATCTAACAATGCTTATGGGTGCATGGGTAAATGGAGATGAAAAACCAACAAGAAAAGAGATTGATACATTAATCAAACTTACAAATGAAAATAAAGATATTGTAAAAGCAGTTATTGTTGGAAATGAAGCTTTATTAAGAGGTGATTTATCTGATAAAAAACTTTATGAATATATAAAAGAAGTAAAAACTGCTCTTCCTGATGTAAGAGTTACTTATGCTGATGTTTGGGAATATTGGCTTAAATATCCAAATATTAAAGAAGTAACAGATTTTGTAACTATTCATATCTTACCTTATTGGGAAGATGATCCAATGGAAATTACTACTGCAATTAAACATCTTGCAGATGTAAGAATTGAAGTTGAAAGTATTTTAAAAACTTCAGATATTTTAATTGGTGAAACTGGTTGGCCATCTGAAGGTAGAATGAGAGAAGATGCACTTCCAAGTAAAACTAACCAAGCTATGTTTGTAAGAGAATTTGTTAAATTAGCTCAAGAGAAAAACTGGAATTACAACATAATTGAAGCGTTCGATCAACCATGGAAGAGACAAAGTGAAGGTGCAGTTGGTGGTTATTGGGGATTCTTTGATAAAGATAGAATTGATAAACATGTTTTTACTGGAGATGTTTCAGATTTTCCAAACTATAAATATTTAGGTTTTGGTTCTATTTTACTTGTTTTAGGATTTTCATTATTATTATTAAGAAACTCAACTATTTCAAAAAGAAAATTAGTTTTATTTACTATTGTAAATACACTATTTGCAATTTTATATATGCTTCAAATGGAGCAATTTAACATTACAGTTAGAACAAGTGGTGAAATTGTTTGGGCTACATTAGTGCTTCTAACTCATATTTCAATCTACTATTTTGTCCTTTTACATATAGCAAAAGATACAAAACCTCAAATTATTGGAATAAGAGATATATTAAAAGAGAGACATCTTAATTCTGATACTTTACCAATGGTAATGTTCTATTCTTCATTTATTTTTGTATTAATTTCAACAATAATACTTGCATTTGAGGGTAGATATAGAAATTTTGAAGTTTATATTTTTGCAATTTCAGCAATCTCTTTTGTTTTACTTTATGCGGGAAGATTTGCAAATATGGAATTTAGAGCCTTTGAAAAATTATCAGCAATTATTCTTTTAATTACAGCTGGTATCTCTTTTTATAATGAAGGTTCTTTAAATATTTTTTCAAATGTTTGGATTATTATTGCTTTAACTTTTACATATATTTTATTTAGAGGAAGTAATAATAGTTCACTTAGTGAATTAAAACATCTTGTTAAATATATTGCTATCTTCTTTATTTTCTCTATTGCTCTTAGATATGGAATTATTGCAGACAAAGATATAATTGCTCAATGTCATGTAAATGAAGATACATTACTTTGTGGATTTAAAAATGGGATTGGATATTGGGGATATATTGGAGTATTTGGAGTTATTGCCATTTGCTTATCAATGCTAACTTTATTTATTAAAAATAAAAAGTTCTCTTTAATTGCCCTATTTGCATCTGTATTTGCAATTATGATGTTTAATACTTATGTTGGTTCAATTGCATTTATAATAGTTATTATGATGTTGTGTAAAGAAGAAAATTTAAAAGCTTTAAACTCTTAGATTTTATATTTTAAAAATTTGTACTAAAATTTATATTAAAAATATAAATTTAGTACAAAAAATCTTATTTTAGTACTATTTTTTACCTTTTGATTTCATCATATCTTCCATCATTTTTTCTTGTTCAGGAGATAATTCAGGTTCTTCAGTACTTCCAATTAACATATCATCTACTGCTTTTACCGGAAATGGTGGCAATTTAAACTTATCATCTTTTATATCCACATTGAAAACAGCTAATTTAGCCTCTTGAATTTGAACAACATCTAAAGATTTACTAACAAATTTTAAAGGTACTGTATTATAAATCCAAATTTTGTCTTCACCCAATTGCCAAATGTCACATTTATAACCTAAAATTGCTTCTGAACCAATTTTTTTAGCTCCCATAGAAGTTAATGTCTCAGCATCTTTTAGATTTAAAAGTGGATTCTCTTCATCTGGAACTAACTCTTGTTGATAAACAACTCGATCATTAAAGTCAACATTGTAAATTTTTGTTCCTACAATTTTTGTAATATTATGTTCTTCTTCATTGTCACCCATTACAGCTTGTACAATTTTTTCTTCAGTTAATTCTACTTTTCCAAAATCTTTAAAGTATAATTTACTACTACCACTAACAGTAGCTTTACTTCCCATAACATTACCACCACCTGCGATTTCATACTCAACAATAGCTGATTTTATATCATATCTATTTGTTTCAGCAAATAAACTCACAACACCACATAATAAAAATCCAAAAATATATTTTGATTTTCCCACTGTTTTATCCTCTATCTAAATTGGCCGAATTATACATCTAATCTTTTAATTATGCAATAGATTTTTATATATTAATACCACCAAAAGAACACCAGATTCCTTTAATATACAAAAAACAAAAGGAGTTTCCATGTCTTATTCTAAAAAAAGATATTTAGTATATGCTTCATTAACACTGTTTATAATGTTAATGCCATTTATAACAATCAATGATAATCATCTATTGTTATTGTCTTTTGATAAATTACAATTCCATTTTTTAGGTCTTGTATATAGTGTTAGTGAACTTTATGTTATGCCATTTTTACTTATGTTTTTATTCATAGGAATTTTTGCCCTAACTTCAATGTTTGGAAGAATCTGGTGTGGATGGAGCTGTCCACAAACTATCTTTAGAGTTATTTATAGGGATTTAATTGAAAGTACTATTCTTGATTTAAGAAGAATTAAAAATAAACAAAAAGATATTGATTATAGTAAAAAATCAAATCAATTTAAAAAATATATTGCTGTTCTTTTATGGTTTGTTATTACTTTAATTATCTCTACAAATTTTATGTTATATTTCATTCCACCTGAAGATTTTTTTGTTTATATTCAAAATCCAGCAGATCATAGTTTTATGATTATATTTATTTTAACTGTTGCCCTATTTTTGGTTTATGACATAGTTTTTATGAAAGAAAATTTTTGTGTTTATGTGTGTCCCTATTCAAGAATCCAATCTGTTTTATATGATGACAATACAAAACAAGTGACTTATGATTATAACAGAGGTGGAAAAGTTTATGAAAATAATGTTAAATCAATTTTCAAAGTAAAAGAGTGGAGTAAAAATGAAGAGTGCACAACTTGTGAGCTTTGCGTAAAAGTTTGCCCAACTCATATAGATATTAGAAAAGGTTTACAAGTTGAGTGTATAAACTGTCTTGAATGTAGTGATGCTTGTACTAGTGTTATGGGTAAATTCAATAAAGAATCATTAATTAATTGGGGAAGTACAAACAAAGTAATTAACAAAAAAAATATATCAATTTTTACTAAAAAAAATACAACATATTTTGTCTCACTATTTTTATGTATATTTTTAGCTTTCTATTTTTCACTAGAAAAAGAGAACTTTTTAGTAAATGTAAATAAAACTACAGAACTTTACAGTGTTAAAGAAAATGGTGTAATTTCAAATAACTATATTTTAACTGTTCATAATACTCAAGATAAAGATTATAATTTTGATATTAGATTACTTGATGACAAAGATTTCAAAATAAAAAGATTTGAAAGTTTTGAATTAAAAGCAGGAGAAAAAACTAAAAAGGTTCTAATTTTAGAAACAACTGATGATTTCCAAAAATTAGAGGAAAAACCTTCTAAAATCAAAATAGAAATCTTCACAAAAGAGGATGAAACAGTAAAAATCCAAAGACAAATCGCTTTCTTTTATCCAAAAAACTAAAGAGCTTTTTCAATAAAGAGGGAAAATAAAACGCCCTCTTTTTTGTTTTCAACAAAAATCTTTCCAGCAAAACTCTCTTCAATAATCATTTTACAAAGGTACAATCCAATTCCAGTTCCCTCTTCTTTAGTTGTAAAATATGGCTCAAATATTTTCTTTAAATTTTTACTTTTTATTCCACCACCATTATCTTCTAAAGAGATTATTACCTCAGCTTGATTTGCTGAAATATTAATTTTTATTTTAGGATTTTTTATGTTTTTTAAAACATCAATAGAGTTTGAAATAATTGCAATTAAAACTTGCGAAAGTTCACTTTTTACTCCAAATATTTTAATCTCTTCATAAACTTCAAACTTTGATTCTAAAGTTATATTATTAGTTTTTAAATCTGCACTTAATATTGTTGTTGCATTTTGAACTGCATCTTTAACACTAAAAAGCTCTTTTTCTTTATCTTGCGTATAAAAATCTTTAAAATCATCTATTGTTTTTGATAAAAATTGCAACTGTTCATTTGCTTGTAAAACTTTTTTATTAAAATACTCTTCATCTAATTTCTGAGTATTAAATCTTTTCTTTAGATTCATTAAAATATATGAAATATTATTTAAAGGTTGTCTAAATTGATGGGTTATATTTGCAATCATTTCACCTGATTTTACGAACTTTGATTGTTGCAAAATCATCCTTTCAAAACTTTTATTTTCATTTTTTAATTCATTATATTTTGAAGCTATTGATGTTGTAAAAAGCATCGCTTCAATTGCAAAAACTACAAGAAAAATATCTAAATATCCTCTTTGGAGATAAAAATTCTTAAAATCAAAAACAAATAATAAGATACATAACAAAGACCAACCAATTACATAAATGAGTGTTGGTTTAAATCCATCTTTTAAGTTAAAAATAATCGAAATAAATAAAATTGCATAAATAATAGTATAAGGAATATATTCAAATAAAAGATAGTGATAAAAAGCTGTTAAAATCACAACATTTAAAAGTAAAGTGTTAATTATTAACTCTTTATAGTTTGTGATTTTTGGTAAAAACTTTCCTTCATAAAAATTTATAGCAAAAATCATAGCACTAAGACTTGCAAATACTAAAGATAACTCTTGAACCAAA
>JBBRXF010000070.1:0-12624 GCA_038248665.1 Campylobacterales bacterium
CAAGATTTTTTTTTAAATTTTCAACAGGTATAAAATAAGATCCTAAAGATAAAATAAGAAGAATAAAAGTAAAAAGTTTTATACCCATGCGTTTAAGAACTCCTCTTCTAATCCATCTTCTTTAAAGATATATTCTAACATTTCTCTAACAGCTCCATCTCCACCTCTATTTTGACAAACTACATTTACAAAATCTTTTATATAGTGTGAACCATTTGCAGGAGTAAAAGAAAGACCAACTTTTTTTAACATATTATAATCATTTAAATCATCACCAATGGCAGCAACTTGACTCCAAGATAGATTTTCTTCTTTTAATATTTGTTCTAAAACTTCTTGTTTATTTTTAATACCTTGATGAAGATGAGTAATATTTAACTCTTTTGCTCTTTTTTCCACAACAAAAGAACTTCGTCCAGTAATAATTGCAGCTTTTTTACCAAATTTTTTTGTCCAAACAGCAATTGCTAAACCATCAGCAACATCAAAAGATTTAGTTTCCTCACCACTATTTGAATATGTGATTTTACCATCTGTTAAAGTGCCATCCACATCTAAAACAATTAGTTCAATCATAAAACACCTTTTGTACTTGGAATTCCCAATCTTTCATTTTTTACCAATGCTCGTCTAAGTGCAACTGCAAAAGCTTTAAATGAAGCTTCTAAAATATGGTGTTTATTTCTTCCTCTATCTTGTATAATGTGTACAGTTAATCCAGCATTTCCTGCAAGAGCATGGAAAAATTCTTCAACTAACTCAACATCAAAATCACCTACTTTTCCACTTACATTTACCTCATAAACCAAAAAAGGTCTATTTGATAAATCTAATGCACAAGTAGTTGCCGCTTCATCCATTACAACCGTTGCATTTCCATATCTTTCAACTGCTTGAATTGGGAAAATTGCTTTTTTTAAAGCTTGTCCTAAAACTATTCCACAATCTTCAACTGTGTGGTGAGCATCTATGTGTAAATCGCCATCACAAGATAATTCAATATCAATTCCACTGTGTTTAGATAAAGCTTCTAACATATGGTCAAAAAATCCAACACCAGTTTTTATATTTGATTTTCCAGAACCATTGATATCAATTTTACAATTAATATCTGTCTCTTTTGTTTTTCTATTTATTTCTGTCATTTTTATTTCCTAATTACTAATTACTAGGGCACTACCTAAACCATTTATGCTTTTAAAACTTTGAGCTTTTTCAGAAGAATCAAATCCTCCAATAAATACTTTAAATAAAGTTTTTCCATTAGATAAAACTTTTTTTACATCAACTCTATTATTTACAAATTTTCTTTGTAAATCTTGTTTTATTTTATTAGCTCCACTTTCTTGACTAAATGCACCAACTTGAACACTATATTTACCAGCTGATAAAAGGTTATTATTGCTATTACTTACATTTGTAGTAATAGGTTTTGTTATTGCCTTATTATTAATTACAGGCTTACTAACAGGTGCTACTGGTACTTTTGTAGATGAAATAGCTTTTTCTTTTATTTCTAAAGGCTCAAGAACATCGACTTTTTCATTTCTTACTAAATTTGAAGGTTCATTTTTTTGTAATTCTGAATAAGGTGCATCTTTATTTTCAATTTCGCCATTATATCCTAAAACAGTAATATTTACTTTAGCTGTTCCTTTTCCAACCATTTCAATGTCTCGTGCAGCTTTATTTGATAAATCAATGATTCGTCCTCTAACAAAAGGTCCTCTATCATTAATTCTTACAATTACTGATTTTCCATTATCTAAATTATCTACTTTTACAACTGTATTCATTGGCAAAGTTTTATGGGCTGCTGTCATATCATACATATCATAGATTTCACCATTAGAGGTTTTTTTAGAGTGAAAATCTGGTCCATACCAAGAAGCAATACCATCAAATTTATCCCCTATATTTGCTATAAATGGATAATATTTTATACCAAATACACTATAAGGTCTCATTGTGTATCTGTGCATTTCCTTTGAATTATTAATTTTAGAATTTTTAGTATCTTTATAAAATTTATCAATATCAGTATCATAAGATTTTTGAGAACATCCAGTGAAAAGAAAAATAGTTAATAACAAACCTAAGAATAAACTATTTCTAAAATAATTACCTATTAATTTCAATTTTCTCTCCTATTTTTAATGAATTGGATTTTTTATTATTATCATCTTTTAATTTTTTTAAATTTACTTTATATTTTTTTGCAATTGATTCTAAGGTATCACCTTTTTTTACATAGTAAATAGTTTGTTTATTATTTTCAACTTGTTTTTTATCTACTGTTTTTTTATCTATTACCTTATTATTTTTTTTCTCTTCAATTACTTTTTTATCTGTTGGCTTATTATCTTTTTTATTATCTACTACTTTAGTAATTTTCTTATTATCTTGTACTTTTTTATTTATAACTTTACTATCTACTATTTTAATATCATCTACAGGTTTAATCATAATCATTTTTTGATTATACATATCTAGTTTTTCTTGGGGAATATAGATATTATATAATTTTGAATCAAGAGGAAGTACATCTTTCTTTATATGTTTATTAATAGTTTTAAATTCATTATAATTCATATCAATAATACTTGCTAATGATTTTAATTGTAAACCTTTATGTGCTTTAACTTTTACCAATTTATATTTAGCTTTTTTATCAATACTTTTAAATAAATCTCTTTCAGCAATCATTGAAAATACAATTATTTTTTTTAAATATGTAATACTAGCTTCTGATATATACTTATTTTTACTATTATTTTCAACTAAATAATCAAAACTATAAGATGATTTAAATTTATTTAGTACAATATATAAATCACTAAAGCCCTTTTTACTTGCTCTATAATCACTCAGCATTCTTTTATAATTTTTTATACTTTCGTTATCACTCATTTCTGGATTTAACTCTAAATATCTATCAAGAGAAGCTCTTGCAACTCCCTCAGCTACAGTACCTTCTCCACAATTATATGCTAAAAGTGCTAGATACCATTTATTGAATTTTTTATAATATTTTTTTAAATAAGAACTTGCAGCATCTGTTGATTTATGTAAATCTAGTCTTTCGTCAATGAATTCATCATTTCTTAATCCTAGATTTGTTGCAGTTCCTGGTATAAATTGCCATAATCCACCTGGAGAATTTTTACCATTTGTTTGATTTACAAAACTTGATTCTAACATTGGAATAAAAAAAGCAGAATCGGGTATATTTTCACTCTCGATTTCACTTCTTACTATTTGTGCATTTAAAGAAGATTTTCTCAACAGATTATTATAATAATTTATATTTTCACTTGAAGAATATTCATCAAATGTATTTTGTAAAGATTTATTATAAATAAAAGAAGATTCAATACCTAAATCTTTTAATATTTTCAAATCAATATCATTTGTAACATCTGCGAAAATATTATTTGCTAAAAAAAGTATTGTTATAAAGAATTTGTTCAAAAAATCTCCATCTTCTTGATATAAGTTAGATTATATCTAAGAAAGACTAGAAAACTCTTTAAACAATCTTTTAGAATTATTTGTAGTTAATCTTTGTATTTCATCTTCATTCATTTGGAGAAGTTCTGCCATTTTTTGGGCTACAAAAACTGTATAATAAGGCTCATTTCTCTCACCTCTATGAGGATGTGGAGTAAGATAAGGTGCATCTGTTTCTATTAATAATTTCTCTTTTGGGATTTTAGGAAGTATCTCAACTAATTTTTTTGCATTTTTAAAAGTTAGAACTCCACCTATTCCAAAATAAAAATTGTGCTCAGCTAAAGGAAGTAAATGTTCACTTGCATTAAAACAGTGTAAAACACCACCTACTTCTTTAGCATTATAATCAATCAAAATTTGTCTTGAATCATTTGAAGCTTCTCGAATATGCACAATCAAAGGTTTTTTTACTTTTTTAGCAAACTCAATTTGAGCTATAAAAACCTCTTTTTGTTTTTTTATATTCTCTTCTTTTTCAATTTCATCTTCTGGAAGTCTAAAATAATCCAAACCACACTCACCAATGGCAATACATTTTGGATGGTTTACATATTTTTCCATAGTTGCTTCATTGAACTTATCTATATCATAAGGATGAATTCCAACTGCAAAATAGACTTCATCATATTTTTCAGCTAATTTTATAGCTTGGGGTAAATCATCAAAATCTGCACCAGGGATTAAAAATCCCTTTACATTATGATTTAAAGCATTTTGAATTATGTTATCAATATCTTCGTAATATTGTTTGTTGTCTAAGTGACAATGAGTATCAATAATTATGATAATAACCTTTTATTTACTAAATTTATAATATTGTTTATTTGAGAAATATCAGCATGTCTAATCCAAGCATCTATTCCAAAATTTTTAAAAGCTTCATAATCACTATCATCATCAATAATAGCAATTGAAACAAACTTCTCTTTACAAATTTTTGTTTTGTTTTCCTCAAATTCAAAAATTGAATCTATATCAATAATCACAATATCAGCATCACTAGCTTCACCTGTTGTATGAAAATACTCAACTTTAAACTCTGGATTAAATAAAGACTCATCTACTTGACAAAATGTTACAATATTCATACTATTACTCCGTGTTTTTTAATAAAATTATTCTAGCTAAAAAGTTATTAATTTATATAACTTATAAAATATATCTTGCTGTATCAACATTATCTACAATGTCATCTAGCTTAGAAGCAACTAATTCTTTAGTTACTATTATCTTTTCACCTTTTTTTTCATCTGCATCAAAAGATATATCTTCAATCACTTTTTCAATAACCGTATGAAGTCTTCGTGCACCTATATCTTCTGTTTTTTCATTGGCTGTTACAGAATATTTAGCAAATGCTCTTATTGCTTCATCATCAAACTCTAAGTCTACACCTTCAACTTCTAAAAGAGCTTTGTATTGTCTTAAAAGTGAATTTTTTGTATTTGTTAAAATTTTATATAAAGCCTCTTCATCTAATGATTCTAATTCAACTCTTAAAGGAAATCTTCCTTGAAGTTCAGGTATTAAATCACTTGGTTTTGAAACATGAAAAGCTCCAGCTGCTATAAATAAAATATGATCCGTTTTAATTTGCCCAAATTTTGTTTGAACGCTACTTCCTTCAACTATTGGAAGTAAATCCCTTTGAACTCCCTCTTTTGATGGATCTTGCCCTTGAGCTTTTTTTCCTGAAGCAATTTTATCAATTTCATCTAAGAAAATAATTCCACCATTTTCACATCTTTTAAGAGCTTCGATTTTTATAGCTTCAAGATCTAATAATCCTTCACTAGCTATTCCTCTTAATAAAACTTTTGCATCTTTAATAAATACTTCTTTTTTAATTGTCTCTTTATTAAGTCCACCTAACATTTTATTAAGGCTTTCTTGCATTGAACTCATATCAAAAGGCATTGAAGAATCTAAAATCTCAATATGAGCTTTTTTAGGAATATCTATCTCTATTTTTTTATCATCTAAAGAACCATCAAGAAGTTTTTTCTCCATAGTATTATATGTTTTGATAAATGACTCTTTTGCGCTTTCACTAGCAGCTTCAGGAAGTGGAGGTACTAATTTTTCAATTATTCTTTTGTTTACTTCTTCATCAATTTTATCTTTGATTTTTTCTTCAAATTCACGTGTTACTAAAGTTATTCCCTCATAAACCAAATCTCTAATCATAGATTCAACATCTCGACCAACAAATCCAACTTCAGTATATTTGCTAGCTTCAACTTTTACAAAAGGTAATCCCATCATTTTTGCAAGTCGTCTTGCAATTTCAGTTTTTCCAACTCCTGTATTTCCAATCATCAAAATATTTTTTGGCATTATCTCTTCTTGGAATGCAGGATCAACTTTCATTCTTCTATATCTATTTCGAAGAGCTAGTGCAATAGTTTTCTTTGCATTATTTTGTCCAATAATATAATCATCTAAGTATGCAACTATTTGTTTTGGTGTCATATCCATAGTTGGTTAATCCTCTATTTTTAATATTTTAATATTTTGATTAGTATAAATACAAAGTTCACCTGCAATCATCAAAGATTCTCGAACAATTTGTTCTTCATCTAAAGTTGAATGTTTTGCAAGAGCACGTGCAGCTGAAATAGCAAAGTTTCCACCACTTCCAATAGATGCAATAGCACCATCTTCAGGTTCAACAACATCTCCAGTTCCACTTAATATAAAAATCTTTTCTTTATTTAAAACTATCATCATAGCTTCTAATCTTCTTAGAACTTTATCTTTTCTCCACTCTTTAGAAAAGGCAATTACTGACTTTAGTAAATCACCTTTACAAGCATTTAAATGTTCTTCAAACATATCAAAAAGGTTAAAAGCATCAGCTGTACTTCCTGCAAATCCTGCAAGAATCTGATCTTTATAAAGTGTTCTTATTTTTGTTGCATTTCCTTTTAAAATAGTATTACCAAAAGTAACTTGACCGTCACCTCCAATTACTGCTTTATTAGCACCTCTATATGCAAGTATGGTTGTAGCATCAAACATTTAATTATTCTCCGATTATATCAACTTTTAAAGTTGCATGAATTGAGTGTCCTAATTTACAATCTACTTCGTAAATCCCAACTGATTTAAATTTTTTCTCTACAGATATATTTTTTTTATCAATTTCAATTGAAAATTGATCATGTAAAGATTCTGCAATCTCTTTATTTGTAACAGAACCAATTAGATGTCCATTTGCTCCAATTTTATGTTTAATAGTAAGTTTAGTTGCATTTAATTTTTCTGCTAACACTTTTGCTGCTGCTATTTCTCTTGCTTCATTTTCTGCTAATTTTTTTTGTTCTGCTTTGTATCTATTTAATACTTCAGTAGTTGCATGTAAAGCTAAACCTTTACCAATTAAAAAATTTTTTCCATATCCATCGGCTACTTCTTTTAATTCACCAGCTTTTCCTAAAGTTTTTACATCTTTGATTAATAATACTTTCACAATAACTCCATTATATTTAATTAATTTTATTTTACTATATTTTTTTTAAACCCTTATAAAGAGAAAAATCAAAATATTTTATGCTTGTTTTAGATTTATTTTTATCTTTCTTTTTTTAACATAGTTATTTAATCCTATGTGATTGTTATAACCTAAAAGTTTTGAAATCTTTCGTACACTTAATCCAACACCTAAAAGCTCTTCGATTTTATCTCTTTGTAAATCAAACTTAGATTTTTGAATAGTACCTTTTGGTTTTCCCAAAGACATACCATTTAATTTTTTTGCTGTTAATGCTTCTTTTGTTCTTAAACTCATTAACTCTTTTTCTAGACCTATAGTCATAGAAATAATTCCTAAAATCATTTGAGTTAACATATCTTTATCATCAATCAAATCTAAATTTTCTTCAATAACAATAATTCTAATTTTATTAGATAATAAGAATTTTACTATCTCTAAAATAGTTTCTATTGTTCGACCAAAAACATTTAAATTTGAAACTATTATTGTTGAATTCATTTCACAATTTTTTAGAAGTTCTAATATGTTCTTTTCTTCACTTGGAGTGCTTATATTTATTTCAATATTTTTAAAATTTGTGATATTATTTTTCTCTAAATAATTCTCAATTGAAGTTCTTTGTTCTAATGTATATTTCTGATTATTTTCATTGTTTCTAATATAAGTAAAAATATTTGCCATATTTAAATCCTTTTACATTAAGTATATTAAATAATATTAAAATAAACATAATGTTTAATTTATTATACATATTATTTATACAATATGTTATCATTTTAAACATTAATTAAAACTTATAAATTGATATAAAAAGCCCTTATTATCAGGTAATTGAATTAAAAGTTTTTTTTTGCTATTATCATTTTACATATATTAAAACTAAAGGTTTTTTTTGAAAATAACTGTTGCAATTTCAGGAGCCAGTGGCTCAAATCTTGGTGTTAATTTTGTAAAAAAATTACCAAAAGATATTGAGGTTTTTGTTGTATTTTCAAAGAGCGCAAAAATAGCTTTAAAACTCGAAACTCAAATCTCTACAAAAGAAATATTCAAAGATTATCCAAATGTAACAATTTTTAAAGATTCTAACATAGGTGCAAGTATTGCATCAGGATCATTCAAGGTCGATAAAATGATTATTCTTCCTTGTTCAATGAATACTTTAGCTAAATGTGCTGTTGGAATTTCAGATTCACTAATAACAAGAGCTTTTACGGTGATGTTAAAAGAGAAAAGAGATATTATTGTAGCTCCAAGGGAAATGCCACTAAATAGCATAGTTCTAAAAAATATGTTGACATTATCTAAGTTGGGAGTAATAATTGCACCTCCAATTTTAGGGTTTTATAGTGCTCAACAAACTTTAGAAGATATGGAAAATTTTTTGATTGGTAAATGGTTCGATTTACTAAAAATAGATAATAATTTATATAAAAGATGGGAATAAATATGCCAAATAATGATATTAACTCATATAGAAAAGCCATTTATAGTGGAACTTTTGATCCCATTACAAATGGTCATTTAGATATTATAAAACGTGCAGCAAATATTTTTGATGAAGTTGTAATTGCCGTTGCAAAAAGTGAATTAAAAAAACCTATGTTCACCCATGAAAAAAGGGTCGAATTTGCAAGAGCAGCAACAGAAGGTATAGAAGGAGTTTCTGTTTTAGGCTTTGATACGCTACTTGTTGATTTAGCAGTTGATTTAAAGATAAATACAATTATTAGAGGGCTTAGAGCTGTATCTGATTTTGAATTTGAATTACAAATGGGATATGCAAACTCTTCAATAAATAAAAAAATAGAAACTTTATATCTAATGCCAACTTTAGAAAATGCTTTTGTAAGTTCTACAATAGTAAGAGAAATCATAAGATTTAATGGAAAATTCCAACACCTAATTCCTGAAAAAGTTTTAAAATGTATGTAGTAATTGAAGGAATAGATACAGCTGGAAAATCTACTCAATTGGAGCTTTTAAAAAAGAAATTACCAAATGCAATTTTTACTAAAGAACCAGGTGGAACTCCTCTTGGGATAAAGTTAAGAACTATGGCACTTGATGGTGAAGCTAAATCAAAAATAGCTGAAATGTTTCTTTTTATGGCCGATAGAGCTGAACATATTGAAGAAGTTATAAAGAAGTATAAGAATAATACAATAATCTCTGATAGATCGATGATTTCGGGTATTGCTTATGCTTCTGCTTTAAGTATAGATGAATTAATTAATTTGAACTTAATCGCTACAAATAATACTTTACCAACCCATGTAATTTTACTTGAATTGACTCCAAGTGAATTAAAATATAGATTATCTCAAAAAGAGAATGATTCCATAGAATCAAGGGGAATTGATTATTTAATAAATATTCAAAATAGAATGAAAGAAACAATCAAAAGGTTAAATATAAATCATATCTTTATTGATGCTGATTTAAATATAAAAGAAATAGAAAAAAGAATTGAGGACTTTATAGATGCCGAGTAATGAAACTAAAAATGTTAAAAATATACAAAGCTTAAGAGGTATGAAGGATATAGTAAATGAAGAAAGTGCTTTATTTACTTATTTTGTTGAGAATGCCTCTAAAATTGCTAAGAACTATGGATTTTCATATATTGAAACTCCTTTATTAGAAGAGACTGCTTTATTTAAAAGATCAGTTGGAGAAAGCTCTGATATTGTAAATAAAGAGATGTATCAATTTATTGATAAAGGTGAAAATGACGTTTGTTTGCGACCAGAAGGAACAGCTGGAGTTGTAAGACATTTTGTTGAAAAGAAACTTGATCGTGCTGGTGGAAACTATAAATGGTATTATTACGGTCCAATGTTTAGATATGAAAGACCTCAAAAAGGAAGACTTAGAGAATTTCACCAATTTGGTTGTGAAGTATTTGGTATAGATTCTGTTTTTGAAGATGCAAATATTATCATTATGATAAAAGAAATTCTTGATTTTTTTGGAATTGGATTTACATTAAAATTAAATTCTCTTGGTTGTAATATTTGTATGCCTCCGTATAAAGAAAACCTAGTTAAGCATTTAACAAATTTCAAAGAAAATCTTTGTGAAGATTGTAATAGAAGGATTTTAACAAATCCAATTAGAGTTTTAGATTGTAAAAATGAAAACTGTCAATTACTATTAAACAATGCTCCAAAAATTACAACAAGTTTATGTGAATCTTGTGATGCAGATTTTGAAAAATTAAAAGAGATTTTAGATTTTAATGAAATTAAATATGAAGTTGATTCAAACTTAGTTAGAGGTTTAGATTATTACAATAAAACTGCATTTGAATTTGTAAGTAATGAAATTGGTGCTCAAAGTGCAATAGCAGGTGGTGGAAGATATGATAGATTAGTTGAATTCTTAGGTGGAAAATCAACTAGTGGTATTGGATTTGCAATTGGAATCGAAAGATTATTAGAATTAATTAAGATGCCACAATGTAATCAAGATATTGTATACATTGGTGCTTTAGATGAGTCTTCTTTAAATACTATGTTAAAAGTTGCAAATCAAAAGAGAAAAACAACAAAAACTTTAGTAGAATACGCGCCGAGAAGTTTCGGAAAACATTTTGGAATCGCTGAAAAACTAGGTGCAAATATTGTTGCACTTATTGGTGAAAATGAGTTAAAAAATGGAACTATTTATATTAAAGATTTAAAAACAAAAGAAGAAAAAAATTTAAAATTAGAGGATTTTTAAAAGTGGGTAATTACGGTATAGACATCTGGAGTGATGATAATTTTATAATTGAAGATGGGCTTGCAAAAATAAACTATAACTGCAAACCTTCATTAATATCTATAGTTAAAGATATAAGAAAACAAGATTTTAAAGGTCCTTTGCTTTTAAGATTTCCACATATAACCGAAAAACAGATAAATACCTTATACAATACATTTAATGCAAGTATTAAAGAGTACGATTATAAGGGAACTTTTAATGCAGTTTTTCCTTTAAAAGTAAATCAACTTCCTAACTTTATTCATCCACTTATTGCTGAGGGTAAAAACTTTAATTATGGACTAGAAGCTGGAAGTAAAGCTGAACTTGTTATTGCAATGACTTACAACAATGTTGGTTCTCCAATAACAGTAAATGGATTCAAAGATAAAGAGATGATTCATTTAGGTTTTATTGCAAAAAGCATGGGTCATAATATTACAATAATTATTGAAGGTTTAAATGAACTGGAAATAATTATAGAGGTTTTAAATGAAACCAAAATGGAGTGTCCTAATATAGGATTAAGAGTTAGACTACATAGTGGTGGAAGTGGCCTATGGGCGAAGAGTGGAGGGATTAATTCTAAATTTGGATTAACTTCCACTGAGATTCTTGAAGCCTATGAATTAATGGAAGATAATAACCTTGTTAAGCATTTAACAATGATTCACTTTCATATTGGTTCTGCTATGAACTCTATTAAACCTTTGAAAAAAGCTTTAAGAGAATCTGGACATATTTATGCTGAGCTAAAAAATCTAGGTGCGGCAAACTTAAACTCAATTAATATTGGTGGTGGACTTGCTGTTGAATATAATGCATATGAAAGAACAAGATTTTACTCTTTAAGTGAGTTCTCAAATGATGTTATCTTTACACTAAAAGATATTGCAAAACAAAAAGGTGTTGATGAACCAAATATCTTCACAGAATCTGGAAGATTTATATCAGCTGCTTCAACTGTTTTAATTGCACCTGTACTTGAACTTTTCTCTGCTGAATATGACTTTGATCATTTAAAACTAAAAGATGTAAATCCTCCACTAATTCAAGAATTACATGATTTATATAGAGATATGTCTAAAAAAACTGCTTATGAATATATGCATGATAGTATTGACCATATGGAATCTTTATTAACGCTATTTGATTTAGGTTATATTGATTTACAAGATAGGTCAAATGCTGAAATTTTAACTCATCAAGTTATCAAAAAAGCTATATCATTACTTGAAATTGACCATTATGAAGAGTTAAAAAAACTTGATGAGAATATTCAGGAAAAATATTTATTAAACTTCTCTTTATTCCAATCACTTCCAGATTATTGGGGTATTGATCAAGAGTTTCCAATTATGCCAATAACTCATCTTGATAAAAAACCAACAAGAAGTGCATCTTTATGGGATATTACTTGTGATAGTGATGGAGAATTACCATTTGATATAAAAAAACCTTTATATTTACATGATGTAAATTTAAATAAAGAAGACTATTTTATTGGTTTCTTTAATGTTGGTGCTTATCAAGATACTTTAGGAATGAAACACAATCTATTTTCACACCCAACAGAAGTAAATATTGTATTTAAAGACGGTGAAGTTGTTCTTGAAAAGGTTTTAGAATCACAAAAAATCATTGATATATTAGAAGATATTGATTACAATACTGATGAAATAAGAGCAATTTTAAGAAAAAATTTAAATGACCACAATTATAAAGATATGGAAAGATATCTAAACGAAAATAGTTATTTAAAAACAAGTTGGAGTTATCGTGAGTAATGAAGAGACAGAAATACAAGAAAAAATATCATTTTGGGCACAATTAAAAGAGGATTTTTATGTTCCAAGAAATAATGACCC
>JBBRXF010000071.1:0-12532 GCA_038248665.1 Campylobacterales bacterium
ATTTTTTCAATTAGCTTTTCTCTTGTGATTTCACCTTTAATTCTAGAAATTGCATTTACTAAAATTTTTGAAGATAAAAAAGCTTCAAAGGACAAAAAACCCAAAGATTCATTTGGAAAATATTTGTACATAACATCTTGATACTCTTTAGCAGCAGGTATATTTCTATCTAAATAACTTGGAACTACTTGTGAGAAAATTAAATTTTCACTATTTGAACCTAAAGCTTCAAGCTCTTTTACCATTGAATTTGCATCTCCAAAAGAGATATTACAAAATATTACATCTTTTAGATTTTCATTCTCTTTTGCTCTTTTTATAAATAATGAGTTTGTTTTATATGCTCCAATAATAAAAATAACTTCAGGTTTAGCATCTTTTATCTCATTAAAAGCATGGTTTATTGACAAGGTATTTCTTTTATATGAGCCCTCAGCTATAAGTTTTAAATTTTTCTCTTTTAAAATATTAACTAAAGAGATATATCCCTCTTCACCATAATCATCATTTTGATAAAAAACAGCAACTTTGTTTAATTTTTTCCCAACATCTAAATAATTAATTAAATATTCAATCTCTTGCGAGTAAGAACTTCTGAAATTTATAAAGTTTTGATTTTTATTGTTTCTTAAAAAAGATGCTCCTGAAAATGCTGAAAAGAATGGGACATTTTCATCATATAAAAGTGGTAAAACTTTTTTTACAGTTGGAGTTCCCACAAAACCAAAAAGAGCAAAAACTTTATCTTCAAGAATTAATTTTTTAGTATTTTCAAATGTTAATTCAGGTTCATATTTATCATCATAAACTAAAAACTTCAATCTTTTATTTTTTATTAAATTATTATCATTTGCATAATTAAAGTAAGCATTTACACCATTTGATACAGATTCACCCCAAGATTTTATAATTCCTGTTACAGGAAGTGATGAACCTATTACTAAAGTTCTTTCATTAAAAACTTTATTCTTAGTGTAGATATAAAAAACAATAAATATAATCATTATAATCGATAATTTTTTTGACATAAGTAAGTGTACATAAATATAACAAAAAAGGATTTGAATTTAGTAAGATAATTGTTGAAAATGGTAAAGTATTTTTTAACTTTTAAGGTATAATTAACTTGTAAATATATAAAATAAAAGTAAAATATTTTTTACCAAAAAAGGCATAGGTTATGCAAGAGTTTATTTATTATAGTGCTTCAGGGTTAGATTTTCCCGTTAGTGAGCAGATATTTGTTACAACAAATATTGAAGATACTAAAAACAAAAATTTTTTAATTTCTAACACAAATGAAATTCCATGTGAATTAAGCGCTTCTGAAATTGATTTTTACATCAAAAATTCACAAGATAACCTAGCAAATAAAATCAAAAATGTATCAAAACTTTATGAAATAGCTGCAACAAAATATGATTTTGCTCAAGATATTTCCAACTCTGTTGAAATCTCAAATCAAGTTTTATTAATAGTAAATACTCAAGAAGAGTACGAAGAGTTTGTATCAAAAGTAAAAGGTGAAAACTTTGAACTATTTTCAATCAACGAAAATATCTTAAAAGATATAAGTGGACATATTGGAAATTTCCAAGTTCTTGTGGATGATGAAGGTGAAGAGATAAAATTAAATGTTTCTCAAATTGTTTGTTTTGATTTAAAAGCAAGCAAAAAAGAGAGAATGGGTGTTTATAATCTAAATTTATCAAATATTGATGAAGTTATCCAACTTTTAAAAGAAAATATCAATGAATATTCATACAAAAAGTTTATAACTTATGACCAAAATATCTGTCAATATCATGGAAGAAGAGAAGTAATCTGTTCTAAATGTGAAGATGTTTGTCCAACAACTGCAATCACAAAAAATGACAAAACAAAAACATTAACTTTTTCTCAAATTGATTGCCATGGTTGTGGTGGTTGTGTTTCAGTTTGTCCAAGTGGTTCACTTGATTATGCTCCTACAAATAGAAACTCTTTATTTGAAGTTAGTAAGTTTTACAAAGATACACACCCTTTAATTATTCCTTTAAAAATGGATATTCAAAATTTAAATGTAGATTTAAAAGAGAATATTTTACCTTTTGCAATTGAGGGTGAAAAGTTTTTAGATGAATCAACATTATTAACTCTGCTTCAACTTAGTGGTTCACAAGTTATTTTTTATAGTGATTTTCTTTCAAAAGGAACAGCTGATTCAATTAGAATTTTAAATGATATTTATCAAAAAAGATTTGGTGTTGATGCTGTTTTAGTTGCAAGTGATAAAGAGTCTTTAGAGTTAGTTTTATCTGAGGTTTCATTTGTTGAGGATTCTTATTTTAATTTCAATCAAAGTGGTCTCAAAAAAAGAGAAGTATTTTCTCAAAGATTACAAAAAATTGTAGCAAATGAAGATTTAGGAATAGTTACAACGGGTGAACATATTCATTATGGAACTGTAAAAGTAAACCAAGATAACTGTACTTTATGTTTATCTTGTGTAGGGGCTTGTAATGTGGATGCAATATTCGCAAATGAGAGTGACTTTACATTAAGAGTTAATCCATCACTTTGTACAGCTTGTGGTTATTGTGAACTTTCATGTCCTGAAATTGATTGTTTAACAATCCAAAGGGATGAAATTCAACTACAACCTATGTGGTTTAAAGAAAATATATTAGCTAAAGATAAACTTTTTGCTTGTGTTGAGTGTGGAAAAGAGTTTGCTACAACAAAAGCAGTTGAAAAAATAGCTGCAATATTAGCTCCAATTTTTGCACTATCAAGTGAAACTAAAAAAAGAACACTTTATTGCTGTGAAGATTGTAAAGCAAAATTAATGATAAAACAAGGATTATTAGATGCATAAATTAGAAATCAATCAAGCAAGACTATTTTTATATAACATATTATCTTTTTTATTTGTTGAAGAGTATGTGAAAAATAGTGCCCAACAACTTGTTAATGATTTAGAGATTCTTTCTAATAACTCATTTGATGAAGATGTGGCAATTGCTGCAAGAAATATTTCTGAATATTTAAAAAGCAATGGTGTTGATAAGTTATATTTAGATTATCAAGAGCTTTTTATAGTTCCTTTTGGAACTTTTATCTCTTTGAGTGCTTCTTGGTATCACGAACAAAGAGAAGGTGGTCTTATGCAGTTAAGAGTAAAAGATGTTTTAGCTAAAACAAAAATTAGAAAAGATGAAAAAGCTTTTACTGCACCTGAAGATCATTATGGATTTATTTTTACATTAAGTGCATATTTGATTGACCAACAAATGAAAAATGAGATAAAAGAGGATTTACAAAAAGAGTTATTTAAAAGTGTTGTAAATCCCTATTGTGATGAGCTATTTTATAAATTAATTGCAAGTCCAAGTGCGATTTATTCTCAAGTTGGAGTAATTTTAGCAAATGTTTGTAATTTTGAAAGAGCTTATTTAGATATTCCTAAAATAAAAGCTTAGGGATAAAAAAGAGAGTCCCCCTAAAAATTCAAAGAGTTTTTAAGGGGGCTTTTTTACCCAAATAAAATAAAGGAGTTATCATGGCTGATGAGTTAAATGAAAGACGTAACTTTATCAAAAGAGCCGGTATCGCTGCAACTGTTGTTGCGGGTTCTGTAGTTGCAACTGCTGCAACAATGGAAAACGAACACAGAGGTGGTGGAAGCAACGCAGGGAATGGTGTTGTAACTGGTAAAGCTAAGAAAAAAGAGATTCTTTACAAAAAAACCGCGGCTTGGAGCGAATTTTACAGCGCTGCAAAATAAATATAAAGGAGGATAAAGATGGAAATGTTAAAAAGCTTTGGAAGAAGAAGTTTCGTTAAGATGGCTTCACTTGCAACAGCTCTAACAGCAACATCAGCCTTTGCTAGTACAAGTAATAATGGTGTATTAAGGGATGCGAAAGAAGAAGAGATTAAAAATCCTTTTCCTGGTTCAAAACTTATAAAAACTATTTGTACGCATTGTTCTGTTGGTTGTGGTGTGATAGCTGAAGTTCATAACGGTGTGTGGGTAAGACAAGAAGTTGCTCAAGACCATCCAATTAGTCACGGAGGACATTGTTGTAAAGGTGCTGATATGATTGATAAAATCAGAGCAACTAATAGATTACAATATCCGATGGAAAAAGTAGCTGGAAAATGGAATAGAGTTTCTTGGGATGATGCTATGGGCAAAATTTCTAAGCAATTAATGGATTTAAGAGAAAAATTTGGTCCAGATTCAGTAATGTTTTTAGGTTCTGCAAAAGTAAGTAATGAACAAGGGTATTATATTAGAAAATTTGTTTCAATGTTTGGAACAAATAATATAGATCACCAAGCTAGAATTTGACATAGTCCAACAGTTGCCGGTGTGGCAAATACATTTGGGTATGGAGCTATGACAAATCATTTAGGTGATATGCAAAATTCTAAAGCAATTATAATTATTGGTTCAAATCCTGCTGATAATCATCCTGTTGCTATGCAACATATATTGAAAGCAAAAGAGCAAAACGGTGCAAAAATCATAGTTGTTGATCCTAGATTTACTAAAACTGCTGCTAAAGCGGATTTATATTGTAGAATTAGAACAGGTACTGATATTGCTTTTTTATATGGGGTAATTAGACTTATAAGAGAAAATAAGTGGTATGATGAAAAATTCTTAAATGATAGAGTTTATGGAATAGAAGATATTTTTAAAGAGTGTGAAGAGTATACTCCTGAGAATGTTGAAGATATTACTGGACTTCCAAAAGATTTATTAATTCAAGCTGCTACTATGTTTGCTTCTGCAGATCCTGGATGTTTAATCTGGAATCAAGGTTGGACACAACACTCAATTGGTTCATCTAATACAAGACTTGGTTCAATTATGCAACTAATTTTAGGAAATGTTGGAAAACCAGGTGGTGGATGTAATATCTTAAGAGGACATGATAATGTTCAAGGTTCAACGGATATTGGATGTTTATCAGATACGTTACCAGGATATTATGGTTTAGCTGAGGGGTCATGGAAATACTTTTCAAAACAATGGAAAGTTGATTATGAATGGCTAAAAGGAAGATTCAAATCAAAAGAATTAATGGAAGCAAAAGGTAATACTTTATCTTTATGGGTTCATAATGTTCTTGAAGAAGAGAATAATAAACATAATGGTGAAACTCCACTAAAAGCATTAGTTGTAATTGGGAATGGTATTTCAACAGTTACTCAAGTTCATAAAACAAAAGAAGCATTAGATAAACTTGATTTAGTTGTATTTATTGATCCTTATGTAAATGATGCTGCTGTTATTACTACAAGAAAAGATAATTTATTTATATTACCTGCTGCTTCTCAAGTTGAAACTTCAGGAACAGTTGTAAATACAGGAAGAAGTGCACAATGGAGAAGTAAAGTTGTAGAACCACTTTATGAATCAAGAACAGATCATGATATTTTATTTGATTTTGCAAAAAGAATGGGATTCTATAATGAATTAGTTGCAGGTATGGGTAAAGGAGATAATTTCCAATGGCCAGAAGATGCAACAAATGAAATTGCAAAAGCTTTAAAAACTATTGGAATGAAAGGTGTTACTGCTGAAAGATTGAAAAAACAGCAAGAAAATTGGCACTTATTTAATTCTTCATCTTTAAAAGGAAGAGGAATTGTTGAAAAAGAATATTATGGATTACCATGGCCTTGTTGGGATGAGACTCATCCAGGAAGTCCTGTTTTATATAATACAAGTTTACCTGTATCTCAAGGTGGTATGGGATTTAGAGCAAACTTTGGATTGGAAAAAAATGGTGTAAGTTTACTTGCTGTTGAAGGAAGTGCACCAAAAGGTTCAAAAATCAATGGTGGTTATGCTGAAATTACAGGAGCCAATATTGAAGCGTTAGCTGGAATTACTTTAACTGCTGAAGAAAAAGCATTTGTTGAAGGTAAAAACTGGAAAAATGATGATAGTGGGATTTTAGTAAAATATGCACTTGCTGCTGGACTTTGTCCTTATGGAAATGCAAAAGCTATGACTGTTGTTCCATCATTTACAGATCCCATTCCAAAACATAGAGAGCCATTACATTCATTTAGACCAGATTTAGTTGCAAAATATCCTGCTGTTAAAGATAAAGTTAATCACTTTAGAGTTAATGTTAGATATGAAACTGAACAAAATGCACAAGATTGGACAAAAGATTATCCAATAAATATAATTTCTGGAAGAATCGTTGAACATATGGGAACTGGAACAGAAACAAGAGCATCTAAATATTTATCTGAATTATCAGGTGAAATGTATGGAGAATTACATCCAACATTAGCTGGTAAACTTGGGCTTAAAGACAATGAAATGATGTGGGTTTATGGAACTGGTGGTGGAAAAATCAAAATTAAATGTAAACATAGTTTAAGAGTAGATGAAAATTCAGTATTCTTACCTCAGAATTTCTCAGGAATTTGGAGTGGAGAGAGTTTAGTGGATAGATATCCAGCGGGAACAGCACCTTATGGACTTGGTGAAAACTCAACACAAGTTACAAGTTATGGGTTTGATCAACAAACAGCTTGTCCTGAGACTAAATGTTCTCTTGTAAGAATTGAAAGAGCATAGGAGAGCAATATGAATGAAACTACAGATTTTTCAAGAATGAAATTTTATTGCGATGAAAATCTTTGTATTGATTGTAATAGTTGTGTTGTAGCTTGTAAAGAAGCTCACGAAGTTCCTGTTGGAGTTAATAGAAGAAAAGTAATTACAGTAAATGAAGGAATAGTAGGGAAAGAAATCTCTCTTTCTATGGCTTGTATGCATTGTGCTGATGCACCTTGCCAACAAGTTTGTCCAACAGACTGTTTTTATATTAGAACAGATGGTATAGTTTTACACAACAAAGATATATGTATTGGTTGTGGTTATTGTCTATTTGCTTGTCCATTTGGTGCTCCACAATTTCCAAAAAATGGTGCATTTGGTACAAAAGGGAAAATGGATAAATGTACTATGTGTGCAGGTGGTCCTGAAGAGACTAACTCTCATGAAGAGTTTGAAAAATATGGACAAAATAGAATTTCAGAAGGTAAAGTTCCTATGTGTGCATCAATGTGTTCAACAAAAGCTTTACTTGTTGGTGATGCCAATGAGGTTGCTTTAATTAAAACATATAGAGCAACTTCACAAGGTAAAGGTATCGCAACTGAATCTTATGGATGGTAGGAAATAATTATGGAAAATAGCTCATTTTTCACAAGAAATAAAGCATATATCTTTACACTTGTAGGGCTATCAATAGTGGGATTTATATTTGTTAAATTCATGATGATTATGGATTGGGAATATTTATTTAAATACACTATTCATGTTATTAGTGGTGGAAGTTTGGATGGGGTTATAACTCCTCCTGATTCTACTTACAAAGCTATGGTAAACACAGCTTTTGGACCAAACTATGAAGCAATAGCCCCTGAGATTATAAGAGCTAGTAATGAAAGACAAGAGTACATTTGGTGGGTTTTTGTTGCTGAAATTACAATTTTTTGTGTTATGTACACAATTAGTGGAAGAAAAGGTGCAGTTATTACAAGACCAAATGATGAGGTAGAAGTATTTTCATTATTTCATAGAGCTATAATTTGGTTGAATGTTATTATTGTAATTACTTTAGTAATAACAGGATTTAATATTACGTGGAGTCTTAGAAGTGAAGGTGGATTTATCCCTTTTATTCTAAGAGGAACACATGAAATGACAGGTCTTATTTGGTTTCCAGTATGGTTATTAATGAGTATTATTGCCTTTAAAGATATTAAACTATTATCAAAAAATAGTTTATTAGCAAAAATAATCTTACCAGGGAAATATAAACCAATGAAAAGAATAATTTTCATTGTATTTGTTTTAATGGGTGCGGGTTTATTGACAAGCGGTTCTATAATTTGGTATCTTCATCCAGATGCTTATACTAATGCTCAAATTATTCAATTTAAAAGAGCATTACTTTATGTACATTTTGGATCTAGCGTATTAATTATGTTTTTCTTAATGGATTTTGTATATTCAGCTTTAGTTGCTGTAAAAGGTAATTTAAAAGGTTTAATTACAGGAAAATATCCTAAAGAGTATTTAGAACAGTTAGCTCCTGATATTTTAGCAGACATTGAAAATAGAAAAGGAAAAATGGCATGACAAGGCCTTTGAGAAGTGAAAACTTCTCCCTTTCTTATAATGATTTAAATGATTATATAAAAGAAGTAATCATTGAAAAAGTTGATGAGAACGGGATAAATAGTGTAGAAGATTATGTTATAAAAGAGGATAAAGTTGAGTTCCATTTAAATGGGAAGAAATTTTTATCGGTTATGAGTATAGCTAAACATCAAGATGCACATATTGTTGGATTTTTATTAAGTGAAGCTGTAATAAAAGATTTTACAGATATAAAATCTATAAAAGTAAGTGAAGACGGTTTAAAAGTAGAAGTTATAGCAGATGTAAGTGAAGAGGGTTATGAAAACCTTTTTAAAGAAAAAACCCTAACATCAGGTTGTTGTGTAGGAGTTACAGGAAATGCAGAAAAAGTTTTTGATTGTGCCTTTGTAAATACAGATTATAGTGTTAAAGCAGTTGAGATATTGGCAAATATGAGAGAGTTTAACAGACCATCAGAACTTTTTGATAATACAGGTTGTGTTCATAAAGCAGAACTTATTTTAGAAGATGGTACAATTTTTATCGCTGAAGATATAGGAAGACATAACGCAATTGATAAGGTTATTGGACTTGCTAGTATGAATAATAAAGATGTTAAAAAGTCAGTATTATACGCAAGTGGAAGATTATCAATGGAAATGGTTGTAAAGTGTGTAATGCACAAAATTCCAATTGTTGTTTCAAAAGCAGCAGTTACCTTTCAGGGTATAAAATCAGCAAATGAACATGGAATTACTCTTGTAGGATTTGCAAGAAATAATAAAATGAATATATATACTCACTCAGGAAGAATTGATGTCTAGCTTAGATGATAATACAAGTATAGAATTGGATAATATTCAAAAAGAATTTTTGATGACAAATTTAGATGAAGAGGGAAAACTATCTTGTCTAAAAGCCTTTAAAGTTGCAAGATTAATTGGTAGAAATCCAAAAGAGATGAATGCAATTACAAAAAACTTAGGTATAGAAATTACAAATTGTGAACTTGGAGTTTTTGGAAAATTAAGATTTCAAGACCCAAATATTCAAGTTTATAATAGACTAAAACAAAATTACATGGGACATACTACTTTAGAGTGTAGAGTATTATGGGATGAAGCTAAAATATCTTCATTAAAAACAGTGGGTTCTACTGTTAAAAATTCGGATATTGAAGTAAGCCATTGCCAACTTGGATGTTTTAGAGAAAAAAATAGAAAGAAATGATTAAATTAAACTATCTACAATACTCAAAATTACAAAATATAGAAATATCAAATGACTTTTCATTAAGTGCACTAAGACCAAATGATGCCTTTGAAGTTTTAACTTTAGAGTACAAAAAAATATTTGGATTCAATAAATTAAAAACATTTAGCTTTTCAAAAGAGGGATTTTTAGGACTTTTTTTAGAATTAAAAGGAAAAATTGCCATAAGTTGTGGTGAATGTGAAGTTTTAATAGAAGCAGGAAAATTTTATGAATCTTTGGGATTTCAGATAACTTGGATAAGTTTAAATAAAGATGGAAAAGTAAATTTATATGAGCTTGAAAATAAAAATATAGATTTTCTTTTTTTATCTTCTTATATTATGGATACTTTTGTAAAAACTTCAATAGAAAAAGCAAAAGAACTAACATCAGCAAAAATTATCTCAAATGCAAGTGCCCATTTTGATAAAAATAGTGATGTAATATTTTTTGATAACTATAAACTAATAGGTTTTAATACTTCAGGAGTTGCGTTATTTAATGATGAGGTTTTTTCATTGTTAGAAGTTGGCAAAATTGATAGTATTGCCCTGAAACTCTGTTTAGATGCCCTAAAAAATCAGAAATTCAACTACAAATTAAAAACCATTTTTTTAGAAAAACTAAAAGAAAAATTCCAAGAAAACATCTACTTTTTTGTAAATCCAAATGATACTTTGGAGTATTCACTACATTTTGGATTAAAAGGTGTAAAAGCCAGAGAATTAATAAGAACTCTAGCCCTAAATAAAATCTTCATCACAAATGGAGAGGGTTGCTCTCTAGGACTTTCAAAACCCTCAAGAATCATCCAAAACATGGGATATGATGAGCAAACAAGCCGTAATGCTATAAGCTTCTCTTTTGTGGATGATATGAATGAAGAAGAGATAACAAAGCTTGTGAATACTGTTTATTTGAAGTATAAGCAGATAAAGTCGTTTGCTTAACTATACTTTTTTATAATCTTTTTAAAATCTTCATCTTTTTTAAAGTTATCCCAATCTTTATCTCCATTCACATGATTAACTTCTATCTCTTTATTTTGTAAAGACTTTTCAAGTAGTTCAAGGGCTTTTTCTTTTTCTTTTCTTAGAGAATATAAACAAGAAAGATTATAAATTCCACTACCCAATTATAAAAAATAGAATCATTTTTAGGATTTAATAGTGAATATCAAAATGTTCTAAATCCATATTCATCCTTTATAAAATTAAATTAATTTAACCATAATATGACGTTGTTCTTCTAAAACTTTATCTGCATTACTCTTTTCATAAGTCGAGAAATCAATTATATTTACATTTTCTTTATACATATTACTACTAAAGTCAGCAAAATAAATCTTGTCATATATAGAAAAAGAATTATATTCTTTAATTAAATCATCGATTCTATTTAAAACATGGTTTCTATAGTGAATATAAAAATGCATATCTGTAGACATAATTGAATTTATATTATCAAAGTTATGCAATAATAATATTTTTTCATCAAAAGTACCTTGATACTTATCCTTTTTAAATTTTTCTATTATTTTTTTTGGGAAATATAGACTAAGTATTTCACCTTCATTTGGAATTTTTATTTTAGATGTATCTCTAGATTCTCTATCCAAAATAGGTAAATCCAAAAATTCATTATTATTTAGATTAAAACTTTCAGGATACTTACTAAAAGTATAAGTATCAATGTTTTTAAAAAAATCTGCTATTTCATCTATAAATAAATTTAGTTCCTCATCTTTTTTAATATTTGGAAACATAGATTGAACTTGCATCAAATTATTTTGTGCAAGAGTAAATTGTTCATCTACATCTGAGTCATATTTCTCAATATAAAGCTTTGATAAATATTTTGTAATAGACTTATAATTTTTAAATTTATCTAATGCGGTATATTGTTCATCTTCATTATCTTTTTGAAATAGTAAAGGTATTTTATAATTTTTTGGTATTTTACCTTTTGCAAGTTCATTCATACGCTTTATAAAATCTACTTCATATTTATCAATTATCTTATTTGTTGCAGATATTATTGCTCCTAATTCTATTCCTTGATTTTCATACAAAATATCTGGCTCACTTTTTGTATGTTCTCCCATACAAATTTCATCTAATCTAATATTAACTTTATTTAATTTATCAAAAAAGCATTTGAATACAGTTTTTTCAAGATTAGTTTTTTGTTCATCATTTTTATTCATTTTTGGAATCCTATTTTAAATTACTAAATAACATTAATTATTATACTGAAAAAAGGAAAAAAGGTGACAGGCACCATTTTTTTTAAAAATTCAACTACTCGAAAAATTCGAATAGTTCAAAAAAGCTAAAATAAAAATCGATAGCAAACTTTTAACAATTAATTTAGATTTATATTTGTTTAAAATATTTTATTTAATTATTGACTAATATCTGATATACAGATATAATTCAAAATATAAAAGGAGTCTAAATGACTATAAAAGAGATTACAAAATATTTAAATATTCCTACAAGTACATTTCATGAGTGGAATAAAGAAGGGCACAAAAAATATGAATTAACTCTACTTTTATTGGCACTTCCTCTAGAACAAGTAAAAAAAATACTTGAAAAAACAAAACAAGAATTAACTCCAAAATATAGTGAAAATACTAGATATATGACTTTAAATAAAAAGCTTCTTGATAGTGATTTATTATGGACTACCCAAGATAAACAAAAGATAAAAATCACAAATTTAATAACAATTTACATGAACCGTGCAACTCAACAAAATAGTGATAAACTTTGTAAACTTTTTGGACAAGATAGAGTTAGACAAATAGTTGAAAAAAATTTAACAAATGAATTAAATCAAAAAGAAGCAATAAATCAAATAGATTATTACAAACTAAAAATACAAAATAAAGAGTATATACCCACAAAAGAAGAGTTGGAAGATATTTTAAAAAATCCAAAACAAAGGGTTGTTGATTATTATTGTAAATACTTTTCAAAAGATGAATTACTAGAAAAAGCAAGTTTGTTAAAACCAAAATATCCTATATATTCTTTGATAAAAGATATGATTAATTATTCACAAAAGGAGTATTTTGATGACACAAGAGTTAAAATTTGTTCTTGA
>JBBRXF010000072.1:0-12491 GCA_038248665.1 Campylobacterales bacterium
CTCCACAAATTTTTTTAAGCATTATGTAGTTATAATAATGCAAAATCAATAAAAGGATATATCATGAGTATGCCAGGTGGTACTGAATGGTTATTAATAGCATTAGTTGTATTATTGTTATTCGGGGGTAAAAAAATACCAGAATTAGCAAAAGGTTTAGGTTCAGGTATTAAAAACTTCAAAAAAGCTATAAAAGATGATGAAGATGAAATAGTACAAAATAGTAAAGCAGATGAAATTGAGAAAAAATCAGAATCATCATCTGAAAAAAATGAAACAAAACAAGTATAAGAGAAACTATTGCAAAATTTAGTAAAAGAATTTATTGAAAAAAAATTAAATACAAATGTTGTATTAGAAAAGCCAAAAGATATCTCTTTTGGTCATTATGCAACTCCAGTTGCTTTTTCCCTAGCAAAAGAACTTAAAAAATCGCCAATGGCAATAGCAGATGAATTAGCGCTCAGTTTAGCTGATTCTGATATGTTTGAAAAAGTTGAGGCTGTAAAAGGTTTCATAAATTTTAAATTATCATCATCTTTTTTACAATCATTAGTAGATAATGCATTAAATAATAAAGAAGAATTTGCAAAACAAACATCAAAAAATGAAAAAGTTTTATTAGAATTTGTTTCTGCAAATCCAACTGGTCCTTTACATATTGGTCATGCAAGGGGTGCAATTGCTGGTGATTCACTTGCAAGAGTTGGAAAATATTTAGGTTATGATATTACAACAGAATATTATATAAATGACGCTGGTGCTCAAATGGATTTATTGGGCTTATCAGTTTCACTTGCTGCAAGAGATTTTATTTTTAAAGAAGACGTATCTTATCCAGAAACATACTATAGAGGTGAATATTTAATCGATATTGCTAATATTGTAATAGAAAAATTTGGAAAAGATATTATATATGATGAGAGTAGATTTAAAGAAATAGCTTTTTTCTCAAAAGATTTAGTTATGGATATAATAGTTAAGGATTTAAAAGATTTAGGTATAGAATTTGATAATTTTGTATCTGAGAAATCGTTGTATCCTTCATGGGAATCTACAAAAGAAATACTAGATAAAAATAGTGCACTTTTTGAAAAAGATGAAAAGGTATTCCTAAAATCAACTCAGTATGGTGATGATTCAGATAGGGTTGTTGTAAGAGATAATGGAATTCCTACATATTTAGCTGGAGATATTATTTATCACAAAAATAAATTTGATAGACCATTTGATAAATATATAAACATTTGGGGTGCAGATCATCACGGATATATCTCAAGGGTAAAAGCTGCAATTGAATTTTTAGGGAAAGATTCTTCAAAATTAGAAGTAATTTTATCTCAAATGGTTCAATTATTAAAAGGTGGTGAACCTTATAAAATGTCAAAGAGAGCTGGAAATGTTATTTTGATGTCAGATATAACTGAAGAAATAGGTGCAGATGCATTAAGATTTATTTTCTTAACAAGAAAAAGTGATACTCATTTAGAGTTTGATATCGATATGTTAAAAAATCAAGATTCATCAAATCCAATTTTTTATATAAATTATGCCCATGCAAGAATAAATCAAGTATTTAAAAAAGCAGAAATTAATTTTGAAGATATAAATGATGTTGATTTCTCAAATTTAAATCAAGATGGATTAAATTTAGTATATGAATCACTTTTATTAGAATCAATATTAACAGAAGCATTTACTAAAAGAGATATGCAAAAAATTACTGAATATTTATATTCATTAGCTTCAAGTGTACATAAATTTTATAATGAACATAAAGTTATTGGTAGTGATGAACAGAACGTATATTTAAAAGTGTTGGCAATGGCAGCATTAACTATTAATGTTGGATTGGGACTTCTTGGAATTAAAGCTAAGGAACAGATGTAATGAAATGGGTTATCACAATATTAATTGTAATTGTTGGATATGCTATCTATACGAATAATATGGGTGGAGCAAGAGATGCAGCAGGAAATTACAATAAAATTTTAAGACCTGGACAATAGAATTTTTAAATTCTATTGTTTAGTTGCTATTTCTGATAAAAACTCTTCTAAAGAGTATTTATTTCTATATTTTTCACTCATTAAGTGAATAAACATATCACCTAAATCAATTATTGTCCATTCGTCATCTTCATCAACTCTCAAAAATTCTTCACCTGTTGGTTTTAAATCTGTTCTTAAGTAGTTTAATAATGCAAATCCATGTTTTGGATTTAATGTTGTAGCAATTACAACATAATCAACTATATAGTCTTTTGATGTTAAATCAATTATCTCTATATTTTCTGCTTTTTTGTCATCTAATATTTTTCTTATGTTTTCTAATCTAGTATTCAAAAACTTTTACCTTTTTCTTGAAGATTTAATATATCATCTTTAATTTCTTTTGGAATGTAATCTAAATCAATTTTATCTCTAAGTGAGCTAGAACTAATACTTATATTTACATCCAAATTTTTAAACTCTTTTGCTTCTTTACTTTCAAAACCTTTTCTTGAGGCAACTACAAATTCAACAAGTTCTTTTAGTTTATCAATTTCATGCCATTTATCCAAAGTTTTTAAATTATCCTCACCAATTATTAGATAAATTTTTGAGGGATTATATAAATTCTTTAAATAATTCACAGTATCAATTGAATAGCTAGTTTTTTGTTGATTTATTTCATAATCACAAATTTGAACACTTTCAAAGTCTTTAAAAACTTTTTCTAGTAGTTTAAATCTAGTTTCTGGATCTAAGTAAAAGCTACTCTTGAAAGGATTTAAGTATGTTGGAACAACAATTACCATATCAATATGAAGTTCTTTTAATGCCTCTTTTACAACTAAAACATGAGCTGTATGAATTGGGTCAAAACTTCCACCAAATATTGCAATTCGCACCTATTTAAAACCTTTGTAATATACTTAAATATTATTATAGCAATATTTCGATAAAATATCTACAATTAGATTTACATAAAGGGAAAATATGGCTGTTAAAGTTGCAATAAATGGTTTAGGAAGAATCGGAAGATGTGTTGCAAGGATTGTTGCGAGTAGAAATGACGTTGAATTAGTTGCAGTAAATGCAAGTGGTAGTGAAGAGATGATTCAATATAATTTAAAATATGACACAGTTCACGGACCTAAATTTGATGTAAAAGTAGAAAACGGATATATCCACATTGGAAATGATAAAGCTAAGTTATTAAATGAAAGAGACCCTGCTAAATTAGATTTTGCTTCTTATGGAGCTGATGTAGTATTAGAGTGTACGGGAGCATTTTTAACTTTAGCATCTTGTCAAGCTTATATTGATAATGGTGTAAAAAAAGTTGTTATGAGTGCACCTGCTAATGATGACACTCCTACATTTGTATTTGGTGCAAATGAAAATACATATGCAGGTGAAGCAATTGTATCAAATGCTTCTTGTACTACAAATGGATTAGCTCCTGTTGCTCGTGTACTTGATGAAGCATTTGGAATTGAAAAAGGTTTAATGACAACTATTCACTCATATACTAGTTCTCAACCAATTTTAGATGCAAAAGATAAAAAAGATCCAAGAAAAGGAAGAGCTGGAGCTACTAACTTAACTCCATCTAGTACTGGTGCAGCAAAAGCTATTGGCAAAGTAATGCCACATTTAAAAGGAAAATTAAACGGACAAGCAATTAGAGTTCCAACTCCAAATGTATCTTTAGTTGACTTAACTGTAACACTTAAAAAAGATGTAACTTTAGAAGAAGTATGTGCAGCATTTAAAACTGCAAGTACAGGAGTTTTAGCTGGAATTCTTGGAGTAGATGAAGAGTATAGAGTAAGTTCTGATTTTAATGGTGAAACATTATCAACAGTTGTTCCTTTAGATACAATTCAAGTAATTGAGGGAAATATGGTAAAAGTTTTATCTTGGTATGACAATGAATGGGGATACTCTACAAGACTTGTAGAAATGGGTATCCACATAGCAACTAAATAATTTTAACTGAGGAAATAAATTGAAATTACAAGAAATTAAAAATATTGACATATCTGGTAAAAAAGTATTTATCAGATGTGATTTTAATGTACCAATGGATGAATATAATAATATTACAGATGATAGAAGAATTAGAAGTGCATTAAGTACTATTAGATATTGTATAGATAATGATTGTTCAGTTATTTTAGCTTCACATTTTGGAAGACCAAAAGGTGGATTTGAAGAAGAGTTCTCTTTAGCTCCAATTGCAAAAAGATTACATACTCTTTTAAAACAAGAGATACAAATGGCTCCAAGTATTATTTGTGATGAAACTATGAAAATGGCAAAAGAGCTTAAATCTGGTGAAATTTTATTATTAGAAAATATGAGATTTGAAGTAGGTGAAACAAAAAATGATGAAGCATTAAGTGCAAAACTAGCTTCAATGGCAGAAGTATATATTAATGATGCTTTTGGTGTTTCACACAGAGCTCACTCATCAGTTGAAGGAATTGCAAAATATTTTGATATGGAGCATAAAGCAGCTGGTTTTTTAATGGCAAAAGAGATTAAATTTTTTCATCATATTGTTCATAATCCAAAAAGACCATTTATATCAATTGTTGGTGGATCAAAAGTTTCAGGAAAACTTGAAGCTTTACATAATTTAGTTCCAAAAGTTGATAAAATTATTATTGGTGGAGGAATGGCATTTACATTTTTAAAAGCTTTAGGACATGAAATTGGAAAATCTTTAGTTGAAGAAGATTTAATTCCAGAAGCTATGAAAATTATGGAACAAGCAAAAATGTTAGGTGTAAAACTTTATTTACCAGTTGATGTTGTTGCTGCTGAAAGCTTTAGTGCAGAAGCAATTGCAAAAATTGTAACAATTCAAGAGATTCCAAAAGATTGGATGGGGCTTGATATTGGACCTGCTTCTGCTTTATTATTCTCAGAAGCTTTAGAAGATGCAAATACTATTTTATGGAATGGACCAATGGGTGTTTATGAAATGGATAAATTTGCAAAAGGAAGTACAAAAATTTCTCATGCGGTTGCTTCTTCATTCGCTACAACAGTAGTTGGTGGTGGAGATACAGCTGACCTTGTAAGAATTACAGGTGACGAAGATGAAATGACATTTATAAGTACTGGTGGAGGAGCTTCTCTTGAATTAATAGAAGGAAAAATTCTTCCAGGTGTTAAAGCACTTGTACTTGAGGAAGATAATTAATGGCAATTATCGCTAGTAATTTCAAAACAAATCATACTAGAAAATCAACTGCATTATTTATAAATGAAGTAAATGATTATCTAAAATCAAATGAAATTAAAAATGAAGTTTATGTTTTCCCAACATCAACTTCATTGGATTTATTTGATACAGTTTCAACTTTTTCAATTGGCGCTCAAAATGCTTATGCAACAGTAGCTGGCTCATTTACAGGTGAAATTGGAACAATGCAACTTGATGAATTTGGAATTAAAACTATTTTAATTGGACATAGTGAAAGAAGACATATTTTAGGTGAAACTCAAAATAAGATTGCTAAAAAATATGAATTTTATAAAGAGTTAGGTTATAAAATAATCTACTGTATTGGTGAGCCATTAGAAATTAAAAATCAAGGTTTACCAAAAACTTTAGAGTATATTTACGGGCAGTTTGATGAAATTGATACAAATTATGAAAATCTAATTCTTGCTTATGAGCCTGTTTGGGCAATTGGTACAGGGGTAACTGCAACAAATGAAGATATTGAAAACATTCATAATGCAATAAAAGAAAAGATTTCAAAACCGCTTTTATATGGTGGAAGTGTAAAAGTAGAAAATGTTAGAGAAATTTGTCAAATACCAAATGTTGATGGCGCATTAATTGGAACTGCTTCTTGGAAAAAAGAAGACTTTATACAAATATTAGAAAATACAAAGGATTTATAAGATGTTTATGAAAGGTAAAAAAGGTGTAATTTTAGGAGTTGCAAATAATAAGTCAATAGCTTATGGAATTGCAAAAGCTTGTGCTGATCAAGGTGCACAAATTGCATTTACTTATTTAAATGATTCTTTGAAAAAAAGAGTTGAACCAATTGCTGCTGAGTTTGGTAGTGAGGCATTAGTATATCCTTGTGATGTATCAAATCCAGAAGAGATTAAAGCTTTAAAAGATTTAATTGAAAGAGATTTAGGACAAATTGATTTTATTGTTCACTCAATTGCATTTGCACCAAAAGAGGGATTATCTGGAAGATTTTATGATATTTCTAAATCAGCTTTTGATATTGCAATGGATGTTTCTGTTTATTCTTTAATTGAAGTTGTAAGAGAATTAAAACCTTTATTATCTGATAATTCATCAATTTTAACATTAACATATTATGGTGGAGCAAAATATATTCCAAACTATAATTTAATGGGTGTTGCAAAAGCAGCTCTTGAAATGACAACTAAATATTTAGCTGAAGATTTAGGACGAGATGGAATTAGAGTAAATGCTATTAGTGCAGGGCCAATTAAAACTTTAGCAGCAGCTGGAATTAGTGATTTTAGATTTATGTTAAAATGGAATGAAGCTCACTCACCATTAAAGAAAAATGTATCTATTGAAGAAGTTGGAAATTCTGGTATGTATTTACTTTCAGATTTATCAAGTGCAGTAACTGGTGAAATTCATTACGTTGACTGTGGATATAATATTATGGGTATGCCAGCCGTGAAATTTGATGAAGAGGGTAAACCAACAATTGCTTGGAATGGAGAAAAATAGTCAATAAGCGTAAGCTTTTGGCGAATTTCTGCGTTGGAGAGCAAATTTTAAATACTCACTTACTTTATGTAAGCTCCTATTTAAAATTAACTCTCCGCCTTGAACTTCCCTCAAAATCTCACACTTTTTGACTATTTTTAATATAAAAATATTTAATAAAATTTTACTTTTAAATTTAATGAAATTTTAAATTAAGATTTTAAATATAGGATAATTATTATAATGAGTATAAATTTTAAAGAGTTAGCAAATAAATATCAAACGCCTTATTATGTGTATGATTTTGACCATATTACAAAACAATATGAAGAGTTAAAAGGTGCATTTAGAGCAAGAAAATCTCTTATTGCTTATGCTGTTAAAGCAAATTCAAATCTGTCAGTTATTAAACATTTAGCTAATCTTGGTGCAGGTGCAGATTGTGTTAGTATTGGTGAAGTAAAACGTGCTTTAAAAGTTGGAATTGCTCCATATAAAATCATTTTTTCAGGTGTTGGGAAAATTGATGATGAAATTAGACAAGCACTAGAACTTGATATTTTAATGATAAATGTTGAAAGTGATGCTGAGTTAAATAGAGTTGAATTAATTGCAAAGGAACTTGGAAAAACGGCAAGAATTTCAATAAGAGTAAATCCAAATATTGATCCACAAACACATCCATATATTTCAACTGGTTTACATGAAAATAAATTTGGAGTTGATATCGATACAGCTAAAAGAATGTATATCCAATGTAAAAACTCTGAAAATTTAGATCCTGTTGGAATGCATTGTCATATTGGTTCTCAACTTACTCAATTACAACCAATTAAAGAGTCGGTAAAAATTATTACAGATTTAGTAAGAAATTTAAAAGCTATAAAAATTGAGTTATCGTTTGTTGATGTTGGTGGAGGACTTGGTATTGTTTACAAAGATGAGACTTTAATTGATACAAATGAATATGCTCAATCTATTTTAGAAAATATGTTTGGTTTAGATATTACAATTATTTGTGAACCAGGAAGATTTATGGTTGGAAATTCTGGAACATTTGTAACTAAAGTTTTATATGAAAAAGTAAATGGAAATAAAAGATTTGTTATAGTTGATGGAGCTATGAATGATTTAATAAGACCATCTTTATATAATGCTTACCATAGAGTTGAAGTTTTAAATGACAATCAAGAGTTTTCAGATTGTAATTTAGTAGGACCAGTATGTGAAAGTGGAGACTTTTTTGCTAAAAATGTTCAATTACCTAAAACAGAACATAATGATTTAGTTGCTATTTATAGTGCTGGAGCTTATGGATTTACGATGGCTAGTAACTATAATACAAGAGGAAAAGTTGCTGAAATTGCTGTAGAAAATGGAATTGACAGACTAATAAGAAAAAGAGAAACTTTTGAAGATATAATTGCATTAGAAGAAGAGTTTATAAAATAATTAGAAAAGGTCTTTTTATGGGTGAAGAGGGATTAATAGAACTTAGAAACAAACTTGATAATATTGATAATACTCTATTAGAATTAATAAATCAAAGAATGAAAATAGTTCATGAAGTTGGAGCTGTAAAAGCAAAAAGTGGTGGAGCAATTTATAGACCAGAGAGAGAAAAATCAATTATTGATAGACTAGAAAAAATCAATAATGAAAATGATGGACTTTTAAATAGAAGTGCTATTGAAGCTTTATTTTTAGAAATTTTTGCCATTTCAAGAAATATTGAGTTACCAGAAAATATTGCATATCTTGGACCAGAGGGAAGTTTTACACACCAAGCAGCTGAAGGGCGATTTGGTGCAATGAGTTCATATATTTCTATTGGTTCAATTAATGGAATATTTAGAGAAGTTGATACAAAAAAAGTAAAATTTGGTGTTGTTCCAATTGAGAACTCATCAAATGGAATAGTAACAGACACGATAAATTGTTTAAGTAATTATAATTTAAAAATTATTGCAGAAGTTGTTTTAAATATTCACCATACACTAGCAACTAAATGTGATAAAGTAAGTGATATAAAAAAGATTTATTCAAAAGATATTGCTTTTGAACAATGTAGAAAATTTTTAACAAATTTTGGTTTAGATGAAGTTGAATTAATTCCAATTGAATCAACAACAAAAGCTGCAAGAATTGCAGCAAATGAGCCAGGAAGTGCTGCAATTTGTCCCCATGTTGGAGCAAAATTACATAATCTTCCAATTTTATTTGAAAATATTGAAGATAAAGATAACAATAAAACTAGATTTTTTATAATTAGTGATTTTGAAAATGCTCAAAGTGGAAATGATAAAACTTCTATTTTGGTAAAATTTCCTGATAGACAAGGAGTTTTAGTTGAATTTTTAACAGATTTTAATGAAGCTGGTATTAATCTAACTAAAATAAAATCACATATTGTTGAGGGAAATTCAATTTTCTTTATTGATTTTGATGGTCATAAAGATGATGAGAATGTTAAAAAAGTCCTACTAAAACACCAAAGTAGTGTTAAAGTTCTTGGTTCTTACGTAAAAGAGATAAACGATATTTAATAAAAATAATAGGAAATGTAAATGCAATTTAATCAAGTATTAGAAAATGTTACAACTTATGAAGCTGGAAAACCAATCGAATTAGTTGTTAGAGAGTTTGGAGTAAATCCAAAAGATGTTATAAAATTAGCTTCAAATGAAAATCCTTATGGAACTAGTCCAAAAGTTGTAGAAAGAATTCAAGAATTAGCTAAAAATATGTTTATTTATCCAGATGATTCTATGTTTGAATTAAAAGAAGCATTAGCTAATAAATTTGATTTAACAAGTAAACACGTAATCATTGGTTCTGGAAGTGACCAAATTTTAGAGTATTGTGTTCATGCAAAATGTGAAAAAGATTCAAAAATTTTAATGGCAAAAACAACATTTGCTATGTATGAAATTTATGGAAAACAAACAGGTGCAACAATTATTAAAACTGAAGATGACCAACACAATCTTGAGCAATTTTCACGACTTTATAAAGAACATGGAGCAGATGTAATATTTTTGTGTTTACCAAATAATCCATTAGGTGAGTGTTTAGATAAAGATGATGTTTATGCATTTTTAGAAACTGTTGATAAAGAGACATTAGTTGTAGTAGATGGAGCTTATCAAGAATACGCAGCATTTAAAGATGAGAAAAAAAGAATAAATGCAAAAGATTTAATTGCAAATTTCCCAAATGCAATCTACTTAGGAACTTTTTCAAAAGCTTATGCCCTTGGTGGAATGAGAGTTGGATATGGTATAGCTCAACCTGAAATTATAAATACTTTATATAAATTAAGAGCACCATTTAATATTACAACTTTAACATTAGCCGCTGCAATTGAAGCACTAAAAGATGAAGAGTTTGTAACTGCTTGTATTGCTAAAAACTTTGAAGAGATGACAAGATATGAAGATTATGCTAATTCAAGAGGTTTTGAATACATTCCTTCATATACAAATTTTATAACAATAAAATTTGGTGATAAATTTGTATCAAAAGTAGTTGCACAAAAACTTCTTGAAAGAGGAGTAATTGTAAGAGATTTAACTGGATATGGACAAAATGCAATTAGAATTACTATAGGAAGAAACGAGCAAAATACAAAAGTATTTGAACAATTAGACGAAGTATTAGAAAAATTAAAATAAAGTATCAAAAAAAATGGAAATAAAAGATAAATCAGTAAAAGAGTTAGAAACACTATCACAAGAGATAAGAGATAGAATTATTGATGTGGTATCAAGAAAGGGTGGACATTTCTCGTCTACTCTTGGAGCTGTTGAGTTAACTCTTGGAATGCATTATGTATTTGATGCATATAGTGATCCTTTTATTTTCGATGTTTCCCACCAATGTTATCCCCACAAACTTTTAACTGGACGTTGGGAAGAGTTTGAAACTGTAAGACAATTTGGAGGACTTAGTGGTTTTACAAAACCAAATGAGAGTCCTGCTGATTATTTTGTAGCTGGACATAGTTCTACTTCAATCTCTTTAGCTGTGGGAGCAGCTAAGGCTATCGCTTTAAAAAAAGAGAACAGAGTTCCAATTGTAATGATTGGAGATGGCTCAATGACTGCTGGCATGGTTTATGAAGCTTTAAATGAACTTGGTGATATAAAACTTCCTGTTGTAATTATTCTAAATGACAATGAAATGTCAATAGCAAAACCAATTGGAGCAATCTCAAAATATTTATCAAAACTTCTTGCTGGAAAATATTATCAAGGATTTAAAGGAAAAGTTGATAAGTTTATTAAAAAGAATATGCCAGAAGGTACAACTTATATTGCAAAAAGAATGGAAGAAGCACTGAAGTTAATAACTCCTGGGATTTTATTTGAAGAGATGGGAATTGATTATATAGGTCCAATTGATGGACATGATATAGCTGAAGTTATAGATACTTTACAAATAGCAAAAGCAATGGGAAAACCAGTAATTGTACATGCTAGAACTGTAAAAGGAAAAGGTTATCCAATAGCTGAAGGTCAACATGAATGTTGGCATGGAGTAGGTCCTTTTAATGTTGAAGATGGAGTTTTTGTAAAAAAAGAAGCACCAAAAGCTGCAACGGCTGTATTTGCTGATGCTTTATCTGCTCTTGCTTGTAAATATGAAAATATTGTTGGAGTTACTGCTGCAATGCCAAGTGGTACTGGAATAAATAAACTAATGGATAAATTCCCAGATAGATTTTGGGATGTTGCAATTGCAGAACAACATGCAATTACTTCAATGGCCGCGATGGCAAAAGAGGGCTTTAAACCATATATCACTATTTATTCTACTTTTTTACAAAGAGGGTTTGACCAAATAATTCACGATGTTTGTTTAATGAATCTTCCTGTTGTTTTCGCAATGGATAGAGCTGGAATTGTTGGAAATGATGGAGAAACTCATCAAGGAGCTTTTGATATTTCTTATTTAAGATTTATTCCAAATATGATTCTATTTGCACCAAGAGATAATAAAAGTTTGGAAGAGGGTTTAGAATTTGCTTACACTTTAACAAGTCCTTGTGCTATTAGATACCCAAGAGGTGCATTTAAAGAGTTAGTTTATACTTCAACACCTTTTATTTTAGGGAAAGCTGAGCTTTTAAAAGAGGGTGATTCTAAAAAACTATTCATTGGATATGGGGCAGGTGTAAGTCGAGCTATTGATACAGAAGCTTTACATAAAGATGATATTGCAATTTTAGATTTAAGATTTGTAAAACCAATAGATAAAGATACTTTAGTTGAATTATCAAAAAAATATAGTGATTGGTATGTATTTTCAGATTCTCAAAAACAAGGTGGAGTTGCTAGTGCAATTTTAGAAGTTTTAAATGAGAAAAAAATCCATAATGTAGAAGTAACATCATTTGAATATGAAGATAGTTTTATTGAACATGGGGATACAAATCTAGTTGAAGAGTCTTTAGACCTTTTACCTCGACAATTAGTATTAAAAGTTAAATAGTGAGTGATAAGTTAACTATACTTCTTAAAACATCTTCTAAAGAAGAGATATTAGATATTCTAAGAGAAAAATTAAATAATAGTGATGAAGCAGACTTCTGGAAAGAAAAGATTATTCCTTATGTTGAATCAGTTTTATCTATTTTATTACCTTTAAGAGACCAAAACTTGTTATTTACACCTGAAGGTGAAATAGTTATTTTAATAAATAGTGAACTTTTTTACAAATGGTCAGATTTAGTTTGCTTAAAAACTTTAGCTTTTATAATTCAAGAGAGCAATGAA
>JBBRXF010000073.1:0-12326 GCA_038248665.1 Campylobacterales bacterium
ACCATTTTCATCCCTAAAAGTAGAAATCCCGCTACTAGCACTTAGACCTGCTCCACTTAATATTACAATTTTTTCATCCATTGCTTTATTACCTAAATCTTATCTATATTTTTTTTGATTATAATACCATTTCAAAAATTTATATGGATTAAAATTATGCAAAATATATTAATAACTGGTTGCTCATCTGGAATTGGACTACAAACTGCCCTTACATTAAAAGAAAACAATTATAAAGTTTACGCAAGTGCAAGAAAACAAAAAGATGTTGATATGTTAAAAGATTTAGGTTTTGAGACTTTCAAAATTGATGTTAGAAATAAAGACGAGATAGCAAATGCACTAAATAAAATCTTAGAAAATGATTTAAAATTAGATGCTATTTTTAACAATGCTGGTTTTGGACAACCAGGAGCTGTGGAAGATTTGAGTGTTGAAGTTTTAAAAAAACAGTTTAACACAAACTTTTTTGGACTTCATGAGGTAACCATTCAAGCCATGAAAATATTTAGAACTCAAGGTTTTGGAAAAATCATCCAACACAGTTCAGTTTTAGGAATCATCTCTTTAAAATATAGAGGTGCATATAATGCTAGCAAATATGCAATCGAGGGAATCGCTGATACCTTAAGACAAGAAGTTATGGGAAGTAATATTTATATTAGTACAATAAATACAGGTCCAGTTACATCAAAATTTAGAGAAAATGCTCTAAAAAAATTCAACAAAAATATCACAATCAAAGGAAGTTTTTTTGAAGATATTTACAAAAAAGAGTTAAAAGCAAGACTTGAAACAACTGAAGATAAAGCACTTTTTAATCTTCCAGCTTCAAGTGTAGCAAATACTGTTTTAAAAATCATGCAAACACAAAAACCAAAACCTAGATATTATGTAACAACTGCAACTCATATTTTAGGATTTTTAAAAAGAGTTCTAAGTACATCTTTAATGGATAGATTATTAAATAAGATTTAAGATTTTGACATTTTTATGCCAAAATCTCTTTTGAATTTGCAAGAGTTTGTAAATAATCACTAATTTGTATTAAAGAAAAAGTAATTAAAAATATTAAAAGACCTGGGAAAAAACTAACCCACCAAGCAATATCAATAACGGCTTTTCCATCACTTAAAAGACTTCCCCAAGACATTTGAGGTGGATTTATTCCAAGTCCTAAAAATGAAAGTCCAGATTCTGCCAAAATTGAACCACCTACTCCAAAAGTAAATGAGATTAAAAAAATTGGTGCTAAAAGTGGAGCAAAATATTTAAAAATGATTTTAAATGTTGGAACATTCGCAACTTTTAAAATCTTAATAAAAGGTTTATTTCCAATGGCGAAACTCTCACTTCTAATCATTCTAGCCATTCCCATCCAGCCAGTAATTGAAATTACAATAATTAAAATTACAGCTGAAGCTTGAATATATGAAACCAAAGCTAAAAGTAGGAAAAAAGTAGGAAATGTTAAAAATAAATCAATAGTAATTGTAATTGACTTATCAATATTACCTTTAAAATATCCTGCATTTATTCCAATAAAAAGTCCTACAATTGAAGAGATTGAAGCTGCTAAAAATCCAATAATTAAAGAAGTTTGACCACCATTTAAAACCCTTGCTAACACATCACGACCAAGTCTATCTGTTCCAAACAGATGTTCTAAAGATGGAGCTTGTAGGATTTTTGTTGGATCAAGTTGATATGGAGAAACTGTATATAAAAAAGGCAATAAAAAAATTGCTAAAATAACTGCTATTAATAAATATAAAGCTACTTTAAACATATTTTTTACTTCTATTCTTGTGTATAAAAATAGTAAGAAAGTGCACTTTTACCAAATTGTTTAGTTTTATTCAGTGAAAATCTACCTAAAATTTCTGGTATTTCTAAAGTTGAAATGTGCTCAACTATAATCATATAAATATTATCAACATCTATATTTTTAATCATTGCGAATGATTTTTCATAAATATCATCCATTCCATCTCTATAATCAAAAGGAGGATCTACATATAAAACAATCTCATCCTTTGAGTTTCTTAAAAAATCAATAAATAAAGGAGTTTGTACAAAAGTATTTCCTTGAACAGTTTGACACTTTTCCATATCAACAGCTTTACAGTTTTTTAGTAAAATCTGATATGAATTTCTATCAAGCTCAACAAAATATGCTCTTTTTGCACCTCGACTAATTGCTTCTAATCCAATAGAACCACTTCCTGCAAAGGATTCTATAAAAATTTTGTCAATTATATCAAACTGTAAAACATTAAACAAAGACTCTTTAAGTCTAGCTTTTGAACTTCTTGTTACATCTAAAGATGGAAGTTCTAAAATTTTTCCTTTATATTTACCTGCAATTATCTTTGTTGTTGGTTTTTCAGTTTTCACAATTTGCACCTTTATTAAGATTTATTTATCTAGCGTAACTTTCAGCTCTTACTTCTCTGATAACATTAACTTTAATTTCACCAGGATATTGAACTTTTTGTTCAATCTCTTTTGCAATTTCAGTTGCTAATAATACAGCTTCATCATCATTTACAAGCTCAGCTTTTACTATTACTCTTACTTCTCTACCTGCATTAATTGCATAAGCATTAATAACACCTAATTTGCTTGTAGAGATATTTTCAACCTCTTCAACTCTTTTTAGGAAACTCTCTAATACTTCTCTTCTAGCACCTGGTCTTGCGGCACTTAAAGCATCAGCAGCACATACAGAAGCTGATTCAACATTTATTGGTTCTTCATGTCCATGGTGGGCATAAATTGCATTTATAACTGTATCACATTCATTATATCTTTTGCAAATATCTGCACCTAAATGTACATGAGAACCTGGCATTTCATGAGTTAAAGCTTTTCCAATATCATGTAAAAGTCCAGCTCGTCTAGCTAAGATTGCATCTCCACCCATTTGAGCTGCTAATAAACCAGATAAATGAGCAACTTCTAAAGTATGAGCTAAGGCATTTTGACCGTAAGAAGCTCTATATCTTAATCTTCCAACAAGTTTTACAAGCTCAGGATGCATAGTTTTAATTCCTAGTTCTAAAACAACATCTTCACCCTCTTTTTGGATGTTTTTATCAAACTCAGATTTAACTTTTTTATAAATCTCTTCGATTCTAGCAGGTTGAATTCTTCCATCTTCAAGAAGTTCTTGAATAGTTTTAGTAGCAACCGCACGTCTATATAAATTAAAAGATGAAATAGTAATAGTATTTGGAGTATCATCAATAATAATATCAACACCTAATAACATCTCAAGAGCTTTAATATTTCGCCCCTCTTTTCCTATAATCTTACCTTTTGTCTCTTCATCATTAATAGGAACATTATTGATAAGTCTTTCAGCTGCAAATTCACCTGCATATCTAGTAACTGCATGAGAAAGCATATTATTGATTTCATTTTTTGCATTTTGTTCAGCAATTTTATATTTTTTTCTAAAAATTGAAGAAATTTCAGCTCTTGAATCCTCTTTAACTTTTTTAAGCATCAACTCTTTTGCTTCACTTAAAGTCAAACCTGAAGCATTTTCAAGTATTTTTATAGCTTCTAAAGTTTTTTCTTCATAGGTCTTTTTTTGTTGTTCTATGCCATCTTTTAAAGTTGTAATTTTTCTATTTTTTTCAACTATCTCATCTTTTTCTTGTTTGATGATTCTTAACTCTGATTCTAGATGGTCATTTAACTCTCGCTCTTTTTTCTCTATTTTAGAAAGCATAATGTCATACTCTCTTCTTGCGTGTTTAAACTCTCTATCACATTCAAACTTCGCTTTTAGTTGAGCATCTTTTAAAGCCACTTCGGCTTCATGCTCAATCACTTTAGCTTTTGCTTTTGCTTGTTCAATAAAAACTTGAAATTTAGCTTTATCTAACTTTTTTACAATAAATATACTCATTGCAGAACTTAGAACTCCTACAACGGCACTTACTATTATGTATTCCATATTCAAAACCTTAATTTGTTATTATATAATCAGCTCGAATATCGTAATTATCAGATAGAATTTTTTCACTTTTACAAAGTATTAACTGGGTAAAAACCATCGTTGGTTTGTAGCCTAAATTATCAAAAAATCTATCATACATACCTTTTCCAAAACCTATTCTTTTTCCTAGTTTATCAATTCCCACAACTGGAATAATGGCTAAGTCTATTTTTCTAGCTTTAAAAAAAGAGTTATTTGGTTCTTTTATTCCAAATCTCTTTTTATGTAAGGGTAATCTATATTTAACAATTTTAAAACTCTCCCCTTGCATAAATGGCACATATACATTTCTATTTTTTGTTTTTCTTAAACTTCTTATTAACGGCTTTACATCAACTTCTATACCCAAAGGTATATACAACAAAATATTTTTTGAATCACTTCGTTTTATAAAGTCTTCTAATTTTTTAACAATTATTTTATTTTTGTAATACTTTAAAAAAAGGCTTGTAAACTCTAATCTTTTGATACTCGATTTTCTAAAATCACTTTTGTGATCGTTTTTCATATTTAAGCCTCACTTGGGTAAAATTTCTACCCAACAAATAATTTTACCCAAAGGAATTAAAATGCAGTTTAAAACTTTAGCATTTTTAACTATTTTATCTATTTTATTGTTTACAGGGTGCGATTCTAAAGAAGAAAACAAAGAATCCCAACAACCTGCACCTGTTCAGAAAGTTGAAAGAACTACAGAATTCCAACTAAAAACTACAAATGATGGTATAATAAATATAAGACTAGAAAATGAAAAAATAATATTAAAAGATTATCCAAATAAAATAGTTTTATTAAACTTTTTTACAACATGGTGTCCAGCTTGTAAAGCGGAAATTCCAAATTTAATTCAATTACAAAACCAATATAAGAATGACTTTGTAGTTATCTCTGTTGTACTTGAAGAGATGAAAACTAATGATCAAATAAAAGATTTCATTAAAGAATATAATATAAATTACTTAGTAGCAAATTCACCTGAATGTATTGAACTGGCAAGAAGTTTAGGAGGGATTAAATCTATTCCAACTATGTTTTTAATTGATAGAAACAATAATGTGTTCCAAAAATATGTGGGATTAGTTCCAACAGAAATGATGGAAATTGATATAAAAAAAGTATTAGAAAAATAAAGGTAAATAATGTTCAGTTTTTTTAAAAAGAAAAAAGAAGAAGAAAATTTAGAAAAGAAAGAACTTTCACAAGAGCAATTTGATGAAAATCAAACCCATGCAAATCCTGTAGATATAAAAGTTGAAGAAATTAGTGAAAAAGTAGAGATTGAAAAGAAAAAAGAAGAAGATCAAAAAGGATTTTTTTCAAGAGCTTTAGAAAAAACTTTTGCAACAATTAAAACAGTAGTTCCACAAAAACAAGAAAAAATATCTTTTGATGATATTCAAGAACTTCTAATTGAAGCTGATATGGAATATGAAATCATTGAAAAAGCAATGGATGGACTTCCAGCTGAAATTACAAGAAAACAGTTAAGACATAGACTTGTAATGCTTTTTGAACATGCACCTGAAGTTGATTTATCAAATTTACCAAAACCATTTGTAAGACTTATAATTGGTGTTAATGGTGCTGGGAAAACTACTACTATTGCAAAATTAGCAAATATCTCTAAAAAAGAGGGAAAATCTGTTATTTTAGGAGCTGGAGATACTTTTAGAGCAGCAGCAATTGAACAACTTTCAACTTGGGCAGCAAAACTTGATGTTCCAATTATTAAAACAAAACAAGGTCATGATGCATCAGCAGTTGCATATGATACAATAAGTGCAGCAATTGCAAGAAATATGGACAATGTTATTATTGATACAGCTGGACGTCTTCAAACTCAAACAAATTTAAACAATGAGCTTAAAAAAATAGTAAAAGTTTGCTCTAAAGCTATGCCTGACGCTCCCCATCAAAAACTTATGATTTTAGATGGAACACAAGGGAATACAGCAATCGCTCAAGCAAAGGCATTTAATGAAATGGTTGGAATTGATGGAATTATTGTGACAAAACTTGATGGAACTGCAAAAGGTGGAGCACTATTTTCAATTTCAAATCAACTTGAACTTCCAATTTTTTATGTGGGAATTGGTGAAAAACAAGATGATTTAATCAAATTCTCACCTGATGAGTTTGTTGATAGTCTACTTGATGAAATTTATACACCTGAAAATAACTAAAGGAGATAAAATTGAGAGGAAAAACTAAATCTTTTTTTGAAGATACATTTATACTTATTTTTGTTGCTGTCTTAATATACTTAATTTATAGCTTTTTCTTCTCTTCAAATGAAGAAGTAAAAATTCAAGAAGAGAAAGCTACTACAGAAAAAAGAGTTGAAATTAATAATTCTAAAGAACCTGTTGCTAATGAAATAAAAGTTCTTAATGGGATAAAAGATGAATCTAACAACTCTGAAAAAGTTGAAGAAAAAATTGTTAAGTTACCAAAAGTTGAACCTATTCAAAAAGAACAAATTGAAGATTTAGGAAAAAACAATGAAACTTTACCTATTGAAAGAAAAATTGAAGAGAAGATTGAACCTATAAAAGTTGAACCTCTTAAAATTGAGAAAAATACAACGGAAACAATAAATACACAAACAACTCAAGACCTTGATGATAAAGCAAAAATAGAAGCTTTTTATTCAACTATTAGAGAGAAAATTTATGCAAATATAAATAAAAATGTAGATAAATCTTTAATAAAAAATGGTGAATTTGTAAATATCAAACTTACTATTTTAAAAGATGGAAGTTATGAACAATTAACTTTTACAGAAGGAAACAAAGAGTATTTTGAACTTTTTAGATCTTCAATTAAAGAGGCATATCCTGTGAAAATAGATGACTCTTTAAAAAGCAATTTCCCAAGATATTTTAGAATGAAAATAGAATTTTAATAATTCTATTTTCAAAAACTGCTTACTCTATTTAATTTTATCCAAAAACTTTTTATATGGTTCTTCCCAACAACAGTTATGTGTTGCGTCAAAGTATGAATAATTTATCTTATCTTTTTTCTTAAATTTAGAGTAATAAGATAAAAATACATCTTTAGGAATAATATCATCTTGATTTCCAATTAAATGATATTGCTCAATATTTTCAAGATTTTTAGTGAAATCTGCTGGATTTAATGATTCATCCAACTTTGAGATATTATGCATTGTAGTCCATTTATTTGTATCTAAATTTCCAGCAACTGTAATTAACTTACTTACATCTTTTCTTTGTGCTGAAACTAAACTTGCAACTGCTCCACCACCTGAATAACCAATTAATGTAAAACTTTTATTTTTATAACTATTTTTGAGCTTATTTAAAGATTCATCATAACTTTTTATAACTCTGTTATCAAATCTATTACTTGTCCAATAACTACTATTACATTCAGATGAAGTTATATATTGACATGGTCTTGCAAGATAGATTTTACACTCATATTTATCTTGATTCATAAGTTTTAAAGCAGTAGGATTTACAGGTGTTGGGTCACTAGATATTGTATTTCTTGTAATCCAAGCTAAACCATCACCTTCAATATAAACTCTTAAATCCTTATCTTTACAATTTTTTTGAGTTTTTTGTAAAGACAAAAGATTAAAAGAGGAAGTTTGAATATTAACTTCAGAAAATTCTTGATTTTTTAATAATAAAAGAGAATCTTTTCTCTCTTGTGGAGTTGGAATTGAACTTAAACATCCTGAAACAATAAATGCTATAGATAAAGGGAAAAGATAAGAGATAATATTCATTTTATTTTAACAATAAATCTATTTCTTGAACTAGGGCTTTTCTTTTTGCAAGATTAATCAAAGCCTCTTTTGATTCCTCAAAACTAGCTTCTTTTTCAGGAATAAATTTTTCTATTAAAATAATTTGTGTACCAATATCTTTTAAATTTACTTTTACAATATCGCCTTCATTTTTATCTTTTAAAGCTGAACTTATTTCTGAATTTAATTTATTAACATCTACTAAATCACTTAAACCATCTTTTTGTTTTGATGCTAAATCATTTGAAACAGACTTAACATATTTAATAAAAGAGTCTTGTCTATCTTTTTTAGTTTTTGATTTATTTAAAGCACTTATGATTTTATCAGCGTTTTCTTCATATGTAACTAAAATATTTCTTAACTCATATTTTGCAACAACCCTTGGTTTTTCTACTTTATACAACTCTTTTAACTCTGAATCACTAGGAACATAACTTCTTAAAAACTTTTCACTCCAAATATCAACTGTCATTATATTTTTTGCAGTTCTTAAATTTATATCATTTTTCATTTTATCTTTTTCTAGAATTTGGGCTAATTTCTCAACTTTTCCATACTCTTTTGACAAAACCTCTTTTACATTTGCTTCTTGTTTATAAAAATCTACTTTATGTTTTTGAGCAGTATATGAAGCAACTTCATTTTGATCTGAAAATAAATTAACATTAAATATTAAACTACATAATGACAAAGCTAAAATTTTCTTCATTTTCTTCCTTTTTTATATAAATACTAGAAATTAAGTCTGAAAGATGCATTTCCTGAATATCCTTGGAAACTACCATCTTTACTTCTATCATAATCAACACCTAACATTAAACTTGTTGATTGAGATAATGTTGTTTTAATACCAAGTCCTGCTTTATACATAGTATCAGTTAAATCTTGTGTTGGAGTAACAAATTCATTTCCACCACCTGTGTATTGAGCTTTAATATCAGCATTTTTATCACCAATTGCATTATAAACTCCAAATTTAACTTCAGGAACAATTATCACATTCCCAAGTTTTAAATTTGTAGAAATTTTTGTTCCAAGACCAACATTACCTTTAGTAATTTTTGTATTACCAATTTTTAAAGCATCATTTTGATATGCAGTACCTTTTTCAGTATAAGCTTTTTGATTTAGAGTTCCATATTCAAATGATGCAAATGGAGTGAAAACTGCCGCATCTTCAAAGAATATTCTATATCCAGTTTCTACTTTTGCAGCTAATTGATCAGCAGCTACAGAAGAAGTTAATTTACCTGAATTAGCAGTTCTTGTTCCATCTGTAGAGTGTTTTGCATAAGAAATTGCCCCATCAATATATCCATCACCTAACTCCCTTGATGCATATGTTGTAAGCTGAATACTTTTAGTACTAGAAGTATCACCTGTTCTAAAATCAGTTTGATTTATTTTAGTATCAGCATTAGATAAAGCAACTCCAATTGTTGTACCATCTCTTAATGTTTTATCAACCCCAGCAACTAAACCATAAGTAGAAGTTTCATATCCATCATAATCTTTTACTTTATTTTGAGTCGCTTTTGCTCCCATTACTTTTATCCATAGAGCATAATCTTGCATATAATCACCAGATGATAATCCTGAATATTCACCGCCCCAAGGAATAAAATCCATACTAGAGTTGGTTCTAATATCAGATATTCTATCACTAATCGTTGATAAAACTGTATTTGTTGCTACTAATGAAGATTTAATTGTTGAATTATTTGCAACTGGAGCTAATAGTTTTTGAGTTCTAACCATTTCTGCTTTTTTATCAGCACTTACAGTTGTACCGCCATCTAGTTTTTCCAAGTTATAAATAATATCAGCTAATGCACCTTCTCTTAAAATTTCATTTGCATATCCAGCAAGTGCTTGAGAAGCTCCATTTGAATAGTGATCTCCAATTCCAGATTTTACAATATATAAATCATCGGCTTGAAATGAACTTCCACCTGTTCTATCTGCAAATAATGTAAGATTCGTTCCATCATTTTTTACAATTGAATCAATGATACTATCATCACTTACTAATCCATTTTGTTCTGTACCATAATAAGTACCCGTTAAACTATTTGCTGTAATTAAATTATATTTACCAGCTCCATTTAAAGTACCATTATACTTTATATTAATTTTTGTGTCACTTGCTAATGAAATACTACTTGCTGTGATATTTCCAGAAGTTGGATTTACTACTGCGGCTCCGGCACTAATATCAGTTGTATTTACTATAAATTTAAGAGTTGAATTAGAAGCAATATCTAAATTGTTTGCAACTGTTACATCGTAATCTTTAACATCTAAAATTGAATTACTTCTTAAATTTAGATTTCCATTAAATTTAGTATCAGCAGTGATATTTACAGTAGTATTATTTAAATTATTTCCAATATTAATATCTTTTGCATAAATATCTTTATTTATGTTTTGAGTATAATAATCACTTGAAGTACCAGAAGAAGCAAAAGTTACACTTTTAAGTGCTAAGGTATCTGTACCAATATTTCCATAAAGTTTAGTTTCACCTTCAAAATTTAAAATACCCGTATTATTTGTTTTTGTTTTTACTGCATTATCTAAAGTTGAAACAATTATTGATTTACCATTACTAACATTTACAACACCATCAGCATCATATATTAAATCTCCATATAAATCACCTTCAAAATTAACAGTACCTGTTCCACTTACGTGAAATGTAGTATCATTACTCTCTTCAACATGAACATCATTTTTAAATGTAACAGTTTCACCATCTGCACCTGCATAAATTCTTTCTAAAGTAGAATTGCCTGCAGTATTTCCACCTAATACTCCAGTTACAACTGAACTTCCATTAAATCTTAAAGTTGCACTATTTGCATTTGCAAATTGAATCCCTGATGTACCAGTAGTTAAATTTACATTATCACCTATTCCTAAAGTACCAGCTTTGTTATCAAAATCTACAGTTCCAACCATAGCCTCTGAAGAGTTGCTAGTTGTATCTCCATTTAATACAACTGTACCATTATCAGAATATTTTAAAGTTGTAGCATATACCATATCATCAAAAGTAACTGTTTTTCCAGTTGCTCCTGCATTAATAGTATTTAAAACTTTATTATTTTCTCCAGGGTCTCCCTCAATATTAGAACTACCTTGGAAAGTTAATGTTCCTGTGTTTGTTGAATCAACTGTAATTATTAGATTATCAGAACCTGTATTTATTATATTAACATCATCTGATAATGTTAATGTTGCATTATTTTTTAGAGCAACAATATCTGCATAAATTTCTCTACCTAAAGCATCAAAAGTTACTACTACCCCATCTGTACTATTTTGATTATTGCCTGTATTAATATTAAGTTCTTTAATTCCAAGACCACTACTTCCAATATTACCTGAGATTGTCCCATCACCATTATAATTTAAGATTCCCGTATTATTAGCAAGAGTTTGAGTAGAACCTAAAATACCTTTTCCATCTGATACATTTACTGTTGCATCATTTCCTGAGAAATTAATATCTCCCGTTAAATCACCATTTAAATTTGCTGTTCCAGTACTATTAAATGTAATATCTGAGATTGTACTTCCTGATAGTGTATTTAAATTTACTGTCCCCGTGCCTGTAACATTTAGATTTCCTGCATTTACACTTTTTTCAAAGGTTACATTTTCTCCTGTAACTCCCGCATTTATCTCTTTTAATTTTGCACCACTTGTTCCTACATCTCCACTTACAGTTGAAGTTCCATTAAGAGTTAATGTTCCTTGATTATCTGTTGCAGTTGTTATTGGAGCATTTATATTTGCATTATCAGCTAAAACTACTGTTCCATCACCTGAGATATTTAAATTATCAGAATTTACAGATGAATTAAAAGTAACTGTTTTTCCAGTAGCTCCTGCATTTATTTGTGCTAATTTTTCTGTGCTTGTTCCTATTGTTCCAGTTGCAGTTGAATCACCTAAGAAAGTTAAAACACCTTGAGAATCATTTGAAGTTGTTATTGTTGAATTTATATTTGAACCATCTGTTAACTCTAAAGTTGAGTTGTTTGATACTCCATTATTTAAAAGAGTATTTGTTGCAAATACATTTCCATCTATTATTGTAGTAGAGTATTTACCAGTTCCTCCACTTTCCCCAATATTTAAAGTATTAATTGAATTACCTGAACTACCAATATTTCCAGTAACATTTTGAGTATTACCTATAAGAGCCCCAACAAAAGTTACAATACCATTAGTAGAAGATAAAGCTACAATGTTACTTGTCAAATCTCCTTCAAATTTTATTTCTCCAGAAGCAATGTTAGTAGTTGTTGCATACACATCTGAGCTAAACGTTGCTATTTCTCCAGTTGCTCCTGCGTTTACAACTTTTAATTTATTTGTTGAATCCCCTACTGCTCCACTTACTGTTGAAGTTCCCAACAATGTCAATGTCCCTGTATCATCTCCATTTGTTATTACTGCTGACGTTATATTTTTATTATCTGCTAATTTTACTGTTCCGTCTGCGTTATAAGTTATTGCTGTACC
>JBBRXF010000074.1:0-11921 GCA_038248665.1 Campylobacterales bacterium
TAAACCTGAGAATTTTGATAAAAATACCATTAATTTATTTCTCTTTTTAAAAACATTGATAAATAAATTCCTATTCCAATTAATATGATTCCAACAAAATGATAAAACTCTAACACTTCACCTAAAAATATATATGCTAAAACTGCCCCAAATATTGGCATTAGATGTGTAAATTGTCCTGTTTTATTTACTCCAACTTCCATTGTTGATATATTCCAAAAGTAAAAAGATAAAATAGATGGGAAAATTACAATATATATTAAAGAGTATAAAACCTCATCTTTTTCTAAAAAACTAAACTCAAAACTATAACCTTGATAAAAAAAGACTAAAGCTAAAATTATTGTTCCAATAAATGCTGTTAAGCCAAGAAATTCAAAGGCATTTAACTCTTTTGGTTTAAACTTTAACATAACTGTATATAAAGCCCAATCTATACAAGCAGCAATTATCCACAAATCTCCAACGGTAAATTTTAACTCAAGTATATGATTTATATCACCTTTTAAGATAAGATATATAACTCCTATTGTTGAAAGAAAAACTCCAGATAATTGCAATTTTGTAATTGTAGTTCTAAAAATCAATGCTGATAAAACTATTATAAATATTGGTGTACTTGAATTAATTAATAAAGCATTTGTTGCAGTCGTTGTTTGTAAACCGTAATATAAAAATGTATTAAATCCAGCGATTCCCAATGCACCAAAAATAATGATTAGAAAATACTTCTTTTTAAATACACTTAAGATGTTTTTATAATGTAGTAAAATATATGGTAATAACAAAATCAAAACAAAAAACCATCTAAAAAATGAGAGTTGCATAGGTTCAATGCTTGTTGATACTAATCTTCCAAATATAAAATTTCCAGACCAAAAAAGTACTGCTAAAACTAAAAAAATATAATACTTCATAAACTACTTTTCTTTCCTATTTTATAAGTGGATTTATTTAAAAAGCAATTATAATCAAATTGTGTATAATCCAAATAAAAAAGGCTTAAATTGATTAGACTTGGTTCAAATTCACCAACACGTGCACTTATTTTAAAAAACTTTGGAATAGATTTTATTCAAAATGGTGGAGATTTTGATGAAGATTCAATTACAACTACAAATCCTAAATCTTTTTGTTATGAAGCAACAAAAGGGAAATTTAATGAGCTTTATAAAAAGTATGGAATTGAAGATATGCCTTTATTAGTTGCTGATTCTGTTGTAACTTGTGAAGGAAAACTCTTGCGAAAAGCAAAAGATTTAGCTGATGCAAAGGCTATGCTTGAACTTCAAAGTGGAAATAAAACTTCAGTAATTACTTGTATGATTTATAAATCAAAAGATTTAGAACTTATTGATATTTCAATTACAACTTATGAATTTGCACAATTTGATAAAAACCATATAAAAGAGTATTTAGAATCAGGGGAATGTTTTGGAAAAGCTGGTGCAATCATGGTTGAAGGCTTTTGTAAACCTTATATTAAAAAAGTTATTGGTTATGAAAGTTGTGCTATGGGACTATGTGTTGAGAAACTAGAAAGCTACTTATAAATAAATTATTTTTTACCATTTAAACAAACTTTTATCCTATATAGTTGTTTATATAGGTCTATGTTTAGTTATATTCAATTTTTATTAATATTATTATTTAATATTCACTTAAGTTGTTGAGTGTCATAATGTGACATATAAACAAAGGAGCGCAAAATGTTAGATTTTTTAAAAAGAAGATTAAAAAGTGAAAAAGGTGCTATGGATAAAATCCTAGTAACTCTATTATTAGTTATCGTTGGAGTTGCAGCAGTTGTTGGTTTAAGTAGTTGGATGGATGGTAATATGACTACAATGAAGGATGCAGCAGATTCAAAAATAACTGCAGCTTCAACAACAGCAAATTAATAATCTAGAATTAAAAAAAGGAGGGTACATATGTACTCTCTTTTTAAATTTGAAAAGGATTACTAAACAAAAAAGGATTTTCAATATTCACAATAAGTTTTTATATATTTTCTCTCTTTTTATCTTTCACTGATTTAAAAAAATTTCTTGTACCGAATGATTTAATTATAACTATGAGTTTAATGCTTTTAGTTTTTGGTTTTATTGAATCGAAAATATATATAAGTTCTATTGTTTTATCCCTTATTATTTTAAGCTTTTTTATAATTGTTATGTTAATAAATAGGCAATTCATCATTGGTGGTGGAGATATAAAATATATGATGATTGTAGGTTTATATTTAGGAGTTAGCTCTTTTGCACTTTTTTTGATTATTACAGGATTATTACAAACAATAACCCTACTTTACATACAAAAAATAAATAAAAGAAAAATAGCTCCAATGGTTCCAGTGATGTTTTTATCAGTTATTTTTACAGAAATATTTATAAAATATAATATTTATACCATCAAATTTTAGGAGTAGTTTATGAAAAAAGCCTTTATCGACCAAATTTTTCTAGGACTATTTTTATTTGTTGCACTTATTGGAATTGGTGCAACAATTAGTGATAATATGGATGCAAGAGACAAATATTATAATCTTAAAAAAATAACAGATGGTGCTGTTTTAACTCTTGCTAAATATTATGTAAATGTTGAAGAAAATACACTTTTGGCTGAAACTACACATCAAGATATGCTGACACAAACTAAATTGGGTAGTGAAGTAAAAAATTCTATTACTTATACTTGGGATTTTGTAAATGAACCTAATAATGTAACTGCAACTATTTCAAACTACAAACAAGATACTTTTTGGTTTAAGCTTTTTGGTTTAGCATCATTTAATTTAAATGCTGAATCAAAAGCAACCATATCATCTGTAGATTTAGATACAGCAAAATCTCTATACTCAAGTGGAATTGCACCGTTTGCCGTGAATGATCAAAACTTTGTAATTGGTAATAACTTTGATATAACTTATGAATTAAGTGCAAATTTACAATACAGTGACAAAAACACTTTTTATCCCATAATTACAAATTGTGATTGTGATTGTTCATTTATTTTAAGTAATAAATTTGATTTTTCAACTTTAGGATATGATGTGGATAGTTGTAACACAACTGCCGCTGGGTGTACAACACATGGGGAAAGTGAATTTGGAGATTATTCAAAATTAATAGATGATGTTTATTATTCAAATCACAGTATCAATTTTGAAAATGGGAAAGCAGATTCTCCTGTTTGTTTGTTAGGTACATACTTAGGAAATACAACTTCAACATGGGGTACTCAAATAAATCATTTATCAAGTGGTATTTTTGAATTAATAGGCTCAAGTGGGCAAAATCTACCACTTGAAATGGATATAATAACACTAGATTCTAATGCAAAGGCAAATGGGATTGTAAGAGTAAAAATTATAGGGTATGATTTTGTAACAGTAAGTAATCCTGATAATAGGTATATTACTTTAAACACACAAATTGTTCCTGCAAAAACAAAACAAATTGAATTAGTGTATTAGGAATTATTATGCAATTAGATGAATATCAAGAAAAATTAAAATTGTCTTATGAAAATAGCTTTATAAGTGAGAGTATTCATGAACTTGTTGAACTATTTAGTGAATTAGCAAATGTAAAAACATTGTCATATTATAAATATGAATATGAATATAATGATTTTTTTCATAAATTTGATATATCTTCTAATACTGAGATAAATAACAAAAAGAAATATAAGGTATTATTAAAAGATAAAAAAACCATTTATGGATACTTATTAATAGACCAAAGAATTAAATCTAATCCACTTTTGAGAAAACTTTTAATCAAAATTGTAAAATATTTAAAAAAAGAGAAAGAGATTCAAAAAAAGATATTTGGAAATGAACTTCCATTTAATATCTATCTTTTTCATGATGAAGAATTAGATCTTTTTGCCCAAAATCTAAAATCTGGACTTGAGGGCTTATTTAATGTTGATGTAACAAAAGATACCTCAATTGAAAAATATTTTGATGTTTTAAAATCAAAAGAGACAAAACACATAATCATTTTTTTAATTAATGATGAAAATATGATTCAAAATTCTGAAGATAAAATAAAAGTTTTAAATGAATTAATAATAGTAATTGGACCAAATGATCACAAAGTTTCTATGTATTGTGGAAAACTTGGAATTGAAAATTATATACCAATTCATGAATTTAGAGCAGAAAAACTAAAAGATGTAATTCTAAGTAAAAAAAATACACTATTAAATAAAAATAAATATAGAAATAAAATAATTGCAATAGGTGGAATTGCTGGTGGAATTGGCTCAACTACAATTGCCATGAATATGTCAGATTTGATTAGTAAAAATCTTCCTAATAAAAACCTTTTGTATATTGATTTATCAACAACAAAAGCTATTAGTAATCTTTTTTTAGAGAATAATCCACTTCCTCAAAAAACAATTATTGATTTAATTAACTCTAGTGAATTTAATATTGAAAGTAACCTTGATAATGGACTTATTAAAAAAAGAGAAAATTTTTATTGTATAACTGGTATTCAAAAACATATTGATAAAGAGTTTTTAGAAAAAGATGTTTTTATTGAAAAACTACTTGATTATATTTCATCTTCTAGTGATTATTTTAATTTTATTATCATTGATACAGGAACTGCTGATGCTTCTAGTTTAAAAACAACAATTTATGATATTGTAAATGAGTTTTGGTTAATTACAGAGATGACATTACCTCATATTTCAAAATTAAAAACATTTTATTCACTTATGAAAAGAGCTGGATTAAAAGATAAAATCTCTTTTATTGTAAATAGATATGACTCAAAAAATGCTATATCTGTAACAGATGTAACTTCTATTTTAAATATGAACAATGAAGATAAAATACAATTTGAGAGTTTCAAAATACCAAATGATTATAATGTATTAGGTAAGTGTTGGAATTATTGTGAATTAGCTTCAAAAAACTATCCTGATTCACTTTTTATAAAAAAATTAGATTCTATTTTACAAGAGAAAAATTTTTACACTATTGAAAAGAAAAAAGAGAAAGAAAAAAGCTTCTTTTTTCAGTTCTTTAAAAAGGATAAAAGTTGAGAAGCCTAAGAATTTTAATAGAAGATCAAGAACAAAATCAAGTAATTCATAAAAAAGTAGAAGAAGAAGTTGTTGAAAATGTTGAAGTTTCAAAAGAGAAAATAGAAAAATATAAACAATATATTTCTCACTCTGAATTAGTTTTTCCAGAACTTTATCTAAATAAAGAGTTGTATGAATTAGCTCTTAAAATAAATGATAGTTTTATGCTAAAACTAAAATCCGACCAAAAAATTACAAAAGAGAGTTTAGAAGAAGTACTTCCAGAATATATATTATCATACAAAGAAACCAGACATTTAAAAAGAGAAATCCTAGATGATATAAAAAATATGATTGTAAATAATATAATTGGATATGGTCATATTTCTACTATTTTTAATATCACAAAAGATGGATTAAATGACGTTATTATAAATACAAAAGATTACATTGATATTATTTATAAAGGGAAAACTTCACAAACTCCATTTACCTTTAGAACAGAAGAAGAACTAAGAAAAATCATAGATAAAATGCTTGCTGAAAATAATAGAAAAATTGATGAAGCCCATCCAATTATTTCAAGTAAATTAAATGATGGTTCAAGGGTTGAAGTTCAAATTCCTCCAATTGCAGCTAATGATGGAAGTTGTGTAACAATAAGAAAATTTAATGAAATGCCACTATTACTTGAAATGTTAATTGATACAGGACAAATGGATTATAAAATGGCATATTTTTTAATAAAAGCTGCCAAAGGAAAATGTAATATCATAGTTTCAGGTGGAACATCTAGTGGTAAAACAACTTTTTTAAATGCAGTTACTAGATTTATTGATGAAAATGAACAATTAATGGTAATTGAAGATACAAAAGAGATGCAACCACAGATGCCATGTCACTCAATTAGATCTTATGAAGCTAGAATGGCAAATGAAGAGGGCAAAGGTGCAATTACACTTGACTTCTTATTGCGTTCAGCTTTGAGATCAAGTCCCCGAAGAATTATTGTTGGAGAGTGTAGAGGTCCTGAAATTGTTGTAATGCTAAATGCAATGAATACAGGACATCCAGGTTCAATGACAACTGTGCATGCTGATAATACAAAAGAGGCTCTTGTGAGAATTGAAAATATGTATTTAGAAGCTAGACCAACAGCAAATATAAACTTTATTAGAACACAAATTGTTTCAGCAGTAGATTTGATTATTCAACTTGTTAGGTTCCCTGATGGAACAAGAAAAGTTATTACTGTTTCAGAAATTGAAAAAAGAATTGAAGATAACGGTGTTGTATCTTTAAACAATATTTTTCAGTTTAAAAGAGATACTAGTGATTTAAAAAAGACAAAAGGAGAATTCCAAGTTTTATCAACTCCATCAAGAACAGTTGACCAAATGAATATGTTTGGTGTAGATATAGATAAAAGAGTTTTTGACCCAAAATTTGAAATGCCAAAATCTATGTTAATAGAAGCACTAGAAGATGATTTACCATCTGTTATGTGTGGTTGGAAAGATGCTTTTATGGATTATTTTGTAAAAAATGATCCTCAATTATTCCACAAATGGCCTCACTTCCAAAAAATAAAAAAGGTTGAGAATGGATGATAATTTATTTTTATTTTTTATGATTGTTATTCCTATCTTATTTGTTTTATTTACAATAAATGTATTTTTATTTTATTCAAAACTAAAATTAAAAAGAGTAATAATAAATACTCTTTCAAGTACAAATAGCAAAATTATTGATAAAAATAGAGTTGAACATGTGTCAACAAAAAATAGTAGTTTCCTTACGAAAAAACTAAATTATGCAGGTTTTAGTATGAAAGGTGCAGAATTCTCTTTTATTTTAATAAGTATTGCTTTTGGTTTTTTAATTAGCTTTTTCATCTATTTTATAGCACAATCAAAAGTTATCTTTGTTTTTACATGTTTAATATTTTCCTTTTTCCCTTATCTATTTTTAGTTAAATTAATTAAAACAAGAGAAGAAGAGTTTAATACAAATCTAAAAGCCATGATAGATAAAGTAACAAGTATGATGAAAAGTGGTGTAGGATTTGAGCAAGCACTAAAGAAATCAATCTTAACTTGTAAATCAAAACTTACTCAAGATGTTTTTAATATCTATATAAATGAAAAAGCCATTATTGGTGAAGATAAATGTTTTGAAAAAATGTTTGATATAATCGAATCAAAAGAGTTAAGGATATTTTATCTTACTATTTCAATTGGAAGAAAATCAGGTGGAAAGTTTTCTAATACCCTTGATACCTTAAGAAAAACTCTTCAAGACCAAGGTGAGATAAAACAAGAGATTACCTCTTCAACAAAGGAAATAAGAGTAGGAACTTATATGATTATAGGTTTAATAGTTTTCACATATATTATGATGAATAATGCACTAAACAACTCTTTAAATGCTCACTTCTTTGGAAGTGATGTTGGAAAGATTCAAATGTTTTTTATATCACTTTGGGTTGCTTTTGGTATTTTTATAAATAATTTATTAACAAAGATAAAATAATGAATAATGATTTTTTAATATATATTTTAACTCCGATTTTAATAGCTATTTTAATTATTGCTGTTTTATTACTAATACAAAGAAAAGAGCAGCAAAAAAATATTATTCTTTTATCACAATTTGATAATAAAGCCATAATTGACCAACAAAAAAATAAAAAAAGTGAAAATAATGATTTCACAATGAAATTAATTCAATCAGGTATCACTTACAAAGAGTACACAGAAGCTAGACTTCTTTTTGCACTTATTGGAGTAGTTATTATGTCTGTGTTACCTTTTTTCTTCTCATTAACTGTTGGAATTATCTCTATTATTGTGGGTATTTTATGTATTATTTTTGGTGGAGAAATTTATCTAAGTATTTCAAAATCTGAAAGAGTAGAAAAAATAAATAGAGATTTAGGTGTTTTTCTAGATTTGGTAAATGTAATATTAGAAGCAGGAGGAAGTCTAAAAAATGCTTTTTTTGAAGTATCTAAAAGATCAGTTGGAATAATTAACCCTGAGCTTATAAAAGAGATTAGTATTTTGGAGTATGAAATGACAAACTATTCAACAAAAGTTGCCTATGAAAATCTAAAAACTAGAGTTGATAGTAGAGATGTGGATAAAATAGTGGATTTTTTGATACTTAGTGAAGAGACAGGGATTGGAGTAAAAAACATTTTTACTATGCAATCTGAAGAGATGAGAAAAGAGAGATTTTATCAAATTAAAGGAAAAGTAAACACTTTAAATATGTATTTAATGTTAATTATTTTTCTTTTTGTTTTACCAGCACTTGCCGCTTTTGTAATATTCCCAATTATGGGTGGCACTTTAACAGTGGGAGTATAAATTAAAAAGGATGAATTATGCAAATAAATAAGCAGTTGATTGCTATTATAATCTTAGCTTCGCTTCTATTTTCAGCAATTGGTGCAGCTTTGTTTTTCTTCAAGAAAAATCAGCAAACACAAAAAGCAAAAAGTGAGTTAGTAACTATCTTTATAGCTAAAGAGGATATTCAAAAAGATACTCTTTTAACAATTGAAAACCTTGCTCAAACAACAATTGCAAAAGAGTATATTTTAAATACTCCATTGACTAAAGAGGAAATTATTGGTAAATATACTAATGAAAAGATCTATAAACATGAAATTTTCTTAAAACAAAAACTTGATAGTCAAATAGTAAAAGAAGAAAAAAAGATTTTAGATTTTAAAAAAAGTTCATACAATATGAAATTTGAGATATTTAAAAATCCAAATTATGCTTTAGTTCAAGGGGAATATATAAATATTATCTCAGTTTTTCCTATAGATGGTTATGATGAAAAAGGAAGATTTAATAACTTTGAAGTTGAATATGTGGCAAGTAATATAAAAGTTTTAGGATTTATTCGAAATGGTAAACATGAATCTTTAAGTATTACAAAACAACCTGTAAAAAAAGTTGTTGATAAAAAAACTGTTGAAGAAATAGAAGATGTTAAGTCTGATGAAGTTGTACTTGATATTGATTTAGATGTTTTATTAAAATTAACTCAAAATTATAATAAAGGTAATCAACTTTGGATGGTAAAAATTACTTATGATGAAACAAAAGAGAATAATACTACAGAGCAAAATAATCAAGAAGAGGCTAAAGCTGAAGTAAAAGCTGCTGCTTCAAGTGCACAAACTACAATAGCAAAAGTAAATCCAACAGTTGAACAATCTATAAAATATAAATATAGATTATATAGCTCTGATGTAACTGTTCTTACACAAAGTGCTGCCATTGATTATGCAAATGATGTAAACAAAGAGAAATCAAAAATCAAAAATGTTGAAATAGCAGTTGATACAAATAAAATCTGTTCTCAAATTAAAGACAAATTTATTGTTGGAAATGCAAATAGTTTTTTCATTAGGTCAACTCCTTCAAAAGATTCTTTAGATAAATCACTTTTATATAGAAATATAATTATTCCTTACACTGAAAAACAAGAAGAGTGGTATAAAACTTGTGATGGAAGATATGTTCATCAAAGTGTAGTAAATGAAGTTGACTTATCTTTTATCCAATCAAAATTAGGTAAATATGAATAATACAAATATGAAAAAAGCAGTAATTGATCAAATAATACTATGGATAGTATTGTTTACAATATTTGTAAGTTTTTTATTTTTTATTATAGATTATTCTAATGCTATAAAAGTAAAAGATAATACAGATGCAATTGCTGATTATATAGGAAGAATGGTTGCCCTTGATAAAAATGATGCTGATATTATTACAGGAGTAAATGGAGTAAAAGATGACTACTTTGCTCCTATGCAAATTGGTGATTTAGTGTGTAATACAGATAGTGCTGTTGCAAATCATCAGGTAATTATAAATGTTTATACTACTATTGTAAATAGTTTTCTTCCTGTAGTAGAGAATAATATTCACTCTAAAACTGTAGTTTTTAATGAAAGTAGTGAAAGTCAAAGAGAGTGTTCAATAACACTTTCATTTAATTAGGAGATTTATATGAATTTATTTAAAATATTGGTTAGCTTATTATCAATTATCAGCTTTTGTTTTTCTACTGAATTAGTTCAAAAAGATTTAAATGAGAATATTTTCTCAATAAACAAAGGCTCTTTCAAAGTAGTTGAATTTGACAAAATGATAAAAAATATAAAAGTTAGTAATGAAACAAATATTGAGATTGATTTTATTGATGACAATACAAAACCTCTCCATGCAATAAAAATATTTGCAAAAGAAGTTGGAACTGGAAATATTTTAGTTACATTTGTTGATAATTCTACAATGCACGTAAATATTAATATAGTTGAAAACTTATTAAACATTATTGCTGTTGCAGAACAAATAAGTCCAAATATCCAAATCTCTCAAACAAATGGAAAAGTAATTCTAAAAGGTAGTGTTCAAAATCAAAAAGAGAAAGCTAAAATCATAGATTTATTTGAAAAAGCAGGTATTGATTTGACAAAAGATTTAGTTGATTTATTAAATCTTGAAAACCCAGATAAAATGATAAGAATTAAGCTTTATGCAGTTGAAATTAACAATAACAAAGGTTTAGATTTAAAAAACAATTGGATAGTTTCATCAAAAAACTATACTGAAAATATTAATACAGATGGTTTATATTACAATAGAAGCGTAAATAATGAGAATATCTCCAATGCACAAAGAAACATACTTGTAAGTGATGCAATTGATCAAAAAATGGCAAGTGCAGTTACATTAACAGGTGGATTAACAGGTGCTGCCAACTATTTAGGAAGATATTTTAATACAGCTTTAACGCTAAATTATTTAGCTAGTAAAAGTGTAGCTTCAATTCTAGATGAAACAACTTTAATTACACTTGAAGACCAAGATTCAACATTTCATGCAGGTGGTACAATTTATTTAAAAATATCAACTACCACTAGCCAAGGTGTTCCAACAACAGAAGTTAGAAATATAAATTATGGTTTACAGCTTGATATAAGAGCTAAAAATATTGTTAACAATGATTATGTTAGTCTTGATATTAATACAAAATCAACACAAATTGACTGGGCAAATACAGTAGATGGAATTCCTAGTTTTACTGAAAAATCTATTAAAACAAATGTTGTTGTAGGAAACCAATCTACAATTGTTTTAGGTGGATTAATCAGTAATAGCAGTTCTCAAGATATTGATAAAATCCCACTCCTTGGTGATATTCCTATTTTAGGTGCATTATTTACAAGTAAAGCATTTAAAGAAGGGAAAAGTGAACTAGTATTTTTTATAACTCCTGAAATTGTTGATCCAAAAAACAATAATCAAATTGAAAAATTAAATACTAAAGCAAGTTTTACAAAAGAGCTTGAAGTAAATAAACAAGAACAACAAATTGAAGAAAAACCTAAAGTAATAATTCAAGAAAAAACAGTAACAACTCCAACAAACATAGATTCAAAAATTGAACATGAAAAAAGAGTAAAAGAGATATTAGGAAATTAAAAAATTCAAGAGTAAATTAACTCTTGAATTTTCCTAATTAAAAAGCTTTTTTATAATTGTAACCATACCAATATGTAAATTATAGATTGCTATTGGAAAATCTAAACTATTCTCATCATTTAAATTGATTTTATTTGAAGATAGATATGAACCTAAAAATTCTAAATTTATTGGTTCATAATTTAAATCTGTACTATATTTAGTTCGACATAAACTTCTTTTTTCATTGCTCTCTTGAATTATAAAAGCTAAAGTTTTTAAGCAAACTAAATCTGACCATTTGTAAAAAAGTTCACTATTTATTAAAATAACTATTTCACCTTCAGGTGTAAATAACAAGTTTTGGTCTCTTAAAGGTAATAA
>JBBRXF010000075.1:0-11912 GCA_038248665.1 Campylobacterales bacterium
ACATATTAATGACATAATAATATGTTATTATATTAAAATACTTAATTAAGGAACACAAAATGAAAAACTTTTCTATAAAAAGTAAATTATTGATTATAGTAATAGCTACTATAATTCTTGTTGCTACCATGATAGCTTTAAAATCTATATATGAGATTAATAATTTAACAAACCAGAATATAGAAGAGTATAAGCAAAATGCATATAATAATGCGAATGAAGAATTAAAGTCGTTTACAAATTTTGCAAAAAATATTGCACTTAATCTTTATAACCAATCTTTACCTGAAAAAGTAAAAGAAAATGCAAAAGATAATTTAAAAAATCAAACAGATTTTTTATTTACTATGCTAACAAGATTATATGAAGAGCAAAAGGGAAAAGTTCCAGAAGCAGAATTAAAAAGAATGATATTAGACACTATTGATGCTGTTAGATATGGGGAAAATAAAGATTATTTTTTTGTTTATGATGAAAATTCGACTATATTGAAGTTACCAATTAGTCCAGAAAGAGAAGGTACAAAAAATACTCAACCTTATGTTAAAGAGTTTATAGATAAAGCAACTAAAAATGGGGAAGGTTTAGTTCCTTATGAACAAGTTGTAAAAGATAAAGCACCTAGACAAAAAGTATCTTATGTAAAATTATTTAAACCATATAATTGGATAATTGGAACAGGTGCATATATTGATAATGTAAGTGATTCTTTACAGAAAAAAGCTTTGGATGAAATTTCTCAACTTAGATTTGGTAAAGATGGATACTTTTATATTTATGATTATAATGGTGTAAATATAATGCATCCTATAAAACCTGATCTTGTAGGTAAAAATTTAATAGATTTAAAAAGTAAAAATGGAATCTATTATATTAAAGATTTAATTGAAGTTGCTAAAAAAGGTGGAGGTATTGTAACTTTTGATTTTGAAAAACCAAATGATAGTAAATTATATGAAAAAATAGGTTATTCAGTAGGTTTTGATGAATGGAAATGGATGATTGGAACTGGTGTTTATACTGATGATATAGAAAAAAATATTGAAACAATGAAAAATAATTCAAAAGATAAAATAACTTCAACAATATTGGGAATTTTACTTATTGCATTGATTGTTTCTATTCTTATAATTTTATTTGTAACATTCTTTATAAATAGAGAAATAATTACACCTTTAAATACATTTCAAATTGGACTTTTAGATTTCTTTAAATATCTTAATAAAGAGACAAAAAATGTTGAGAAAATATCAATTAGATCTAAAGATGAAATTGGGATAATGACAGAAATTGTTAATTCAAATATAGAAAAAACAAATAAGTTAATAGAACAAGATGAAAAATTAATTAACAATGTTAAGAATGTAGTTTCAGAGATTAATAAAGGTAATTTAAAAAATAGAATAGAAGCTAAAAGTGATAATGAAAGTTTAGAAGAGTTAAAAAATATTTTAAATGAGATGTTAACTCTGATTTCAGGAAAAATCAATGATGACTTAATAGTTATTGATGAAGTTTTAAATGAATACAAAAATGTAAACTTTACAGTTAGAATAAGTAATCCACATGGAGTTGTTGCCAAAGCTCTTAACTCTTTAGCCGATACTATTAATCATATGTTAGTTGAAAGTAAATCAAATGGATTAACACTAGAAGAGAGTTCAAATATTCTTCTTGCAAATGTTGATAAATTAAATATTAGTTCAAATGAAGCAGCAGCTTCTTTGGAAGAAACAGCTGCTGCAATTGAAGAGATAACAAGTAATATTAGAAATAACACAGAAAATATTGCAAAAATGGCAACTTATTCAAACAGAGTAACTGCATCAGCAAATGATGGTGAAAAATTAGCAAATCAAACAACTCAAGCAATGGATGAGATAAATGTACAAGTTAATTCTATTAATGAAGCAATTTATGTAATTGATCAAATTGCATTCCAAACAAATATTCTTTCTTTAAATGCAGCTGTTGAAGCAGCAACCGCAGGAGAAGCGGGAAAAGGATTTGCCGTAGTTGCAGCAGAAGTAAGAAATCTAGCATCAAGATCAGCAGAAGCCGCTAAAGAGATAAAAAGTATAGTTGAAAATGCAACTACTAAAGCTAATCAAGGTAAATTAATAGCTGGAAATATGATTAATGGATATAAAGAGTTAAATCAAAATATTACAAATACAATTAATCTAATTCAAGATATTGAGATGTCAAGTAAAGAGCAACTTACTGGAATTGAGCAAATAAATGATGCGGTAAATCAATTGGATCAACAAACACAAAAAAATGCAGCAGTTGCCTCTCAAACTCAAGATGTTGCTGAAATAACAGATGAAATTGCAAGATTGATTGTAAGTGATGCAAATGCAAAAGAGTTTATGGGTAAAAATGAAGTTAGAGCAAAAGAGATGAACAAAAAAAGTAATTCTTTATCATCTAATGTAAAAATAGCTCAACCAACACAGAATAAGAAAATAGTTGAAGAGAAAAAAAGTTCAACTAAAAAATCTGATGATGCAGAGTGGGAAAACTTTTAAAATATGGGAATAGGGGAAGTTTAAATAAAACTTCCCAATTCGTCACCTAAATAAGCATCTATTTTTTTTATAAAATCTTCAAAAGATTTATTTCCAGTTTTATTAAAAATTACAATCTCTTCTCCAAAATCATTTTGAATAAAATGTTCTTCTTTTAAAACTTTTTTATATAGTTTTTGTAAATCTTCTTCGCTTTCATCTTTGTTAAATAAAAACCAGTTTGCAGTTGAATCTTCGATTCTAATAAGTCCATAGGTTTTGTTTTCATCAATATAATCTTGTATAGTTCCATTCTCAAATCTTGCACCTACAACTAAATCATTAACATTCAGAATCATTTCCATTTTTTGCCTTTTTAATTATTAAAAGGATTATAATTAAACCAAAGTTAGCATAAGATTAGTTTTTATCTACTATTAGGTACAATTTCGAAAATTTCAAAAGGAAATATTATTAAAAAATTTAAAAAAGTGCATATAGAAATCACAAATATTTGTAATCTAAAATGTACATTTTGTCCTCCAAAAATTCAACCAAATGGAATAATGAGTTTAGAAAAATTTGATGATATAAATGCTCAATTAAAACTATATACAAAAGAGTTAGCTTATCATATTGTTGGTGATCCACTTGTTTTAACAAATTTAAATGAATATTTAAATATTAGTTTAAAACATGATTTAAAAGTAAATATTACAACAACTGCAAATAATATAAATGAAAAACATTATGAGAGCTTATTAAATCCAACAATTAAACAAATCAATTTTTCAATAAACTCTTATAATGCAAATTCTCATAAAAAATCACTTGATGAGTATTTAAATCCAATTTTAAATTTTGTTAAATTTGCCCAAAGTAAAAAGCATGAATATTTTATAAATTTTAGAATCTGGAATTTAGATGAAGAAAAAAGTGCAAAAGAGTTTAACAAAAGAGTTTTTGATAAAATAAATGAAACCTTTGATTCGAATATAAATATTGAAGAAGTGTATAAAGAAAGACCTAAGAATATAAGAATAGCTAGAAAAATATTTTTTAATTTTGATGAGTATTTTTCATGGCCAAATTTACAAAATGAAATAGTTTCAAAAACTGGATTTTGTTATGGTTTAGATTCTCATTTTGGAATTTTAACTTCTGGTGATGTAGTTCCTTGTTGTTTAGACCAAAATGCGTGTATAAATCTAGGAAATACAAATAGTACACAACTAGATGATATATTAAATTCTCAAAGAGTAAAAGCTATTCAAAAAGGTTTTAAAAACAACATTTTAGTTGAAGAGCTTTGTCAAAAGTGTGAATATCGAACAAGATTTGATAAATAGGAAATAAATATGAATGAAATAGAAATTATATTAAAAAGTATAAAAGATTTTTTCACAAGTTCTATGTTGAAAATTGCACTTGTACCATTGATTGTTACCATGATTATTTTGTATATGTTATTTTTTACAGCAGCTGATTTTGGAATTTCTTCACTCCAAGAAATTGCACAAGCTTCACAAAATGGACAAGAAGTTGTTATTGATGAAAATGCACCGTTCTATTTTGTTTGGATGACATATCTAATTGTACTTTTATTTAAATACTCATTTACTTCTTGGATTGCTGGATTTTTATTTTATACGATTGGAACAGTGATTGTTTTACAAGCTTCAGTTATTTTATCAATTATAGTAATTGGATTTTTAACTCCAATGATTTTGAAAATTTTACATAGAAGATATTATTCTCATTTAGTATTACATGAATATGGAACAATACCTTTATCTATTTGGGTTTTACTAAAAAGTCTGTTTATGATGGTTTTTTTATTTATAATTTTAATTCCAGTTTATTTTGTACCAATTTTAAATGTATTAGCTTTTTCTTTACCTTTTTACTATTTTTTTCACAAGCTTTTAAATTTTGATGTTTCTTCAACAATTTTAAGTAAAGAGCAATTTAAAATAATTTATAGAGAAGAAGGAAATAATTTTAGGCTTAGAACTTTATTTTTATACTTTGTTTCAATGATTCCATTTGCAACACTTTTTACAGCAGTTTATTACATAATTTATTTAGGTCATGCTTATTTTATAAAACTTGATGAACTAACTAAAAATGAGTTAACAAAAGATGAGGTAATTAAATCAGATTTTATAAAACTTGAATCTAATGAAAAAAACTAAATTTTTAGCTCATAGAGGTTTACATTTAGGAGTTGAAATTCCTGAAAATTCACTTTTAGCTTTTAAAAAAGCAGTTGAAAAAAATTATGGAATAGAACTTGACATTACAATTTCTAAAGATAATCAAATTGTTGTTTTTCATGATGATACTTTAAATAGATTGTGTAATGTAAGTGGATATATAGAGGAGTTTGATTACTCTTATTTAAAGAGTTTATATCTTTATAAAACTAAAGAAAAAATACCTTTATTTGGTGAAGTTTTAAAAATTGTAGATTCAAAAGTAGAACTATTTATTGAAATAAAAAAGCATAGAAATATTGGAGTTTTAGAAAACATTTTGTCTTCTTTATTGGAAAATTATAGAGGTGAATACTCTATTTGTTCTTTTGAAAAAGATATATTAATTTGGTTTAAAAAAAATAAAAGTGTAATAAAAAGAGGCTTGATTTTTGAATCATTAAATAAAAAATTTCAAAAATATAATAAACTAATTTTTCTATACAAATATTTCAAAACAAAACCTGATTTTATCTCTTTGGACTGTAGATTATTTAATAGTGATATTTATAAATTTTGCAAGAAGAAAAATCTCTTTATTTCTCTTTGGACAATTAACTCAAAAGAGAAATATGAAAAGGTAAACAAACAAATTGATGCCTTGATTTTTGAGAAAATTACTCCTTAGGGTTTTTATTTTGAAGTTTTTGTGTGAAATAAGCCAATAAAACTACCACAAATATGATAATAATAAATGAAAATATTTCAGATTCTAAGTCACTCAAATCCTATCCTTTTTTTTATTTTAGTTTATCTAAATTCAAATAAAAAATATTAGAATAAATTAGTAAAATGCTATTTTATATCATATATCCAAAATATTTACTGTATAAAATATATACTAAAATCATAAAAATAATGGATGTTTTATTTGTATAATAATGCATTATATAGATTCAATATTCTTCGTATTTAACTATATTTAAACTAATTTATTGTATATTATCCAACTTTACTACGGGATATAAAAGATTAATATAAAGGAAAATGATGGGGTGCAATTTAGACTTACTAACTTCTTTTAAAGATAATTGCGGGTTTGGTTTAGTAGCTGATATGAAAAACCGACCAAGTCATAAAAATTTAGAAGATGCAATAACTTCACTCGAAAGAATGATGCACAGAGGTGCAGTAGCGGCCGATGGTAAAACTGGGGATGGTTCAGGTTTATTATTATCAATGCCAGACTCATTTATGAGAAAAATAGCAATAGAAAAAGGTATTGATTTACCAGAAATTTATGCTGTTGCAATGATTTTTACTAGAGATTTAAAAAATATAGATGTTTTCACAGAGTTTTGTGGAATTAATGATTTAAAAGTAGTACTTACAAGAACAGTTCCTGTTGATACTACAGCATTAGGACAACAAGCACTAGAGAGTTTACCAGAAATTATACAAGTGTTTGTTGTTCCAGGTACGTTAATGTCATCAAAAAGATTTGATGCAATGCTTTATTTAACGAGAAAAGAGTGTGAACACAAATTAATAAATGATAAAGATTTTTATATTCCAACATTTTCGTCTAAAGTAATAGCCTATAAAGGGCTAATTATGCCTACGCATATTAAGAATTTTTATATTGATTTAAGAGATGAAGATTTTAAAATATCATTCTCATTATTTCATCAAAGATTTTCAACAAATACGCTTCCTTTATGGAGATTAGCGCAACCTTTTAGAGCAATAGCACACAATGGAGAAATTAACTCTGTTGAAGCAAATAGATTTAATGTTGAAGTGAAATCTGAGCAATTAAAATCAGAAATCTTCTCTGAAGAAGAGATGAAAAGATTATTACCAATTTTACAAAATGTTGGTTCAGATTCTACGTCTTTAGATAATATGTTTGAATTTTTATTAGCAAATGGTGTAGATTTCTTTAAAGCTGCACGTGCGTTAGTTCCAGCTCCTTGGCAAAATGCTCCTCATATGGATTCTGATTTAAGAGCTTTTTATGAGTATACAGCGACTGCAATGGAAGCATGGGATGGACCTGCTGCTGTTTCATTAACAGATGGAAGACATATTGGATGTTTAATTGACAGAAATGGATTAAGACCTTCAAAATATGTAATTACAAAAGATGATAAATTATATATCACATCTGAGTATGGAACTTTAAAAATTGAAGATGATAATATTTTAGAAAGAGGAAGATTACAATCAGGACAAATGATTGCACTTGACCTTAAACATGGGAAAATATTAAAAGAAGAAGATATTAATAATTATTTAAAATCATCTCAACACTATTCAAAATGGTTAAATGATGATATGGATTATATTCAAGAATATATTGAAGATACTTTCTTAAATGTAAAAGATTATAAATTAGAAAATCTTGAGAAAAAACAAAAATTCTTTAATATTACTTATGAAGTATTAGATCAAGTTATTGAGCCTATGGCAAAAGATGGAAAAGAACCAGTTGGTTCTATGGGTGATGATACTCCTTTAGCATGTTTTTCACAAGTAAGTAGAAATTTTACAGATTATTTTAGACAAAAATTTGCACAAGTTACAAATCCACCAATTGATCCATATAGAGAAAAAGTGGTTATGTCTTTAGAAACAGGATTTGGTCAAGTACATAATGTATTAGATGAAAAACCTGAATATGCAAGAAGATTAAAAGTAACAAGTCCTATTTTAATGAAAGAAAAATATGATGTTTTATACTCTTTTGGAGATGAAAAATCACCAAGATATGATGCATATTATAAAAATAGAGTATTTTCAACTGCATTTAAATCAAATTTAAAAGCAGCTTTAGAACAATTAGCTTCTTATGTAGTAAAAGCAGTTAAACAAGATGGTGTTTCTGTTGTTATTTTAGATGATAGAAGTATTAATGAAAATGAAAAAGTAATTCCAGCTGCAATGGCCGTTGGTTATGTTAATCAAAGATTATTAAAAGAAGAGATTAGACATAGCGTTTCAATAGTTGTAATTACAGGTGAAGTTTATGATCCACATATGGCAGCTGTTTTAGTTGCATTTGGATGTACGGCAATTTATCCATATATGATGTATGCATCAACAGTTGCATTTTTCCAAAGAGAAAAACCAACAAAATATGAGATGCAAAAATTATTAAAAAATACTCAAAAATCAGTTAATGCTGGTTTATTAAAAATTATGTCAAAAATGGGTATTTGTACAATTGCATCATATAGAAATTCAGGATTATTTGATATTGTTGGATTAAGTGATGAAATCATAGAAGATTGTTTTACTGGAGCTCATAGTGATTTGGCTGGTTTAACTTATGCTGATATTGAAGAAAAAATTAATAAATCTCATCATAATGCATTTAAAGAAGAAAATACAATTTTCCCTTTAGATTTAGGTGGATTCTATAAATATTCTAATGGTGGTGAATACCATGATTATGGTCCAGCTACAACAAAAGCTATGCATAATAAATCTGCAACTAAAAAAGAAGATTTAACAGATTTTGATGGATTAAGAGAATTAGTAGCAAATAGAGATAAAAAATTTATTAGAGATTTCTTTGAATTTAACTCAGATAGAACTGCAATTGATGTAAGTGAAGTTGAGACAAAAGAAGATATTTTCAAAAGATTTGCAACAGCTGCAATGTCTCTTGGATCAATTTCTCCTGAAGCTCACGAAGCAATGGCAACTGCTATGAATACAATTGGTGGTATGTCAAACTCAGGTGAGGGTGGAGAAGATTCAAAAAGATTTGGAACAATTAGAAATTCAAGAATTAAACAAGTGGCATCTGGAAGATTTGGTGTTACACCTGCTTATTTAAGAAGTGCTGATGAGTTACAAATTAAAGTTGCACAAGGTGCAAAACCAGGTGAAGGTGGACAATTACCTGGACATAAAGTTACTGCACTTATTGCAACACTTAGACATACAGTTCCAGGTGTTACATTAATTTCACCACCACCACACCATGATATTTATTCAATTGAAGATTTAGCACAATTAATTTTTGACTTAAAACAAATTAATCCATTAGCTAAAATTACAGTTAAATTAGTTTCATCTATTGGTGTTGGAACAATTGCTGCTGGAGTTGCAAAAGCTTATGCTGATAAAATCATTATCTCAGGTGGAGATGGTGGAACTGGAGCTGCTCCTTTAACATCAATCAAACATGCTGGTAATCCTTGGGAAATGGGTCTTTCAGAAGCTCATAATGCTTTAAAAGCAAATAAACTAAGAGAATTTGTACACGTTCAAACAGATGGTGGATTAAAAACTGGTCTTGATGTTGTAAAAGCTGCAATGCTAGGTGCTGAATCTTATGCATTTGGAACAGCTTCATTAACACTACTTGGATGTAAAATTTTAAGAATTTGTCACACAAATAAATGTTCAGTTGGAGTTGCAACTCAAGATGAAACATTAAGGGATCATTTTACTGGAACTGTTGAAAGATTAATCTCTTACTTTACATTCATTGCTGAAGATGTTAGAAATATTCTTGCAAGTTTAGGTTATAAAACAATTGAAGAGATTGTTGGACGTTCTGATTTACTAAAAGTTATTGATGATAAATTCGCACAAAAATTCGATTTCCAAAATATCTTAAGAAGAATTGATGGAATTGATACTTGTCAAAAAGCAACAAATGCTCCTTTTGATGATAATAAATTTGAAAAAGAGTTATTGAAAAAAGTTCATAGAACTATTGAAAATCCAAATTCGCCGATAAAAGTTAATACTGAAATTTCTAACTTAAATAGATCTTTTGGAGCATTAATTTCAGGAGAAATTGCAAGATTCTATGGTGACAAAGGTTTACCTGAAGATTCTATTATTATTAATCTAAAAGGAATTGCTGGTCAATCTTTTGGAGCTTTCTTATCAAAAGGTATGAATTTACATTTAGATGGTGCAGCAAATGATTACGTTGGTAAAGGTATGAATGGTGGTAAAATCATTATAAATCCTGTTCACCAAGGTAAAGATTTTGCAGGTGCTGGAAATACATGTTTATATGGTGCAACGGGTGGAAAACTTTATATAAGAGCTGCTGTTGGTGAAAGATTTGCAGTTAGAAATTCTGGATGTATCTCTGTTGTTGAAGGTACAGGAGATAATCCTTGTGAATATATGACAGGTGGAATTGTAGTTATTTTAGGAAATACTGGAATTAACTTTGGTGCAGGTATGACGGGTGGTTTAGCATTTGTTTACGATCCAGAGAAAACTTTTGTTGATAAAATGAATCAAGAGTTAATTGAGCCAGTAAGAGTTGATACTGATGACACTGAAAGAGAAAGATTATATTTAAAAAGATTATTGTTAGACTATTTACATGAAACTCAAAGTGAAATAGCTGAAGGAATCTTACAAAACTTTAGAGCAGAGATTAGAAATTTCTGGATGATAAAACCTAAAAATATGACAGTGTTACCACTGGATCCGGACAAGGGAGATTAGAGATATGTTAAACTTTACAAAATTTGAAAGAATTAATCCTGAAAAAAGGGATGTACTTCAAAGATTAAAAGATTTTAATGAGGTATATCAAGTATTTGGAAAACAAAGAGCAACTGAGCAAGCTGATAGATGTATGCAATGTGGAGATCCATATTGTCATACAGGTTGTCCATTAGGAAATTATATTCCTGCATGGTTAAAACAAACAGCAACTAAAAATCCAGATATGGCTTTTGCTTTATCAAATGAAACATCTCCTTTCCCTGAAATTTTAGGAAGAATTTGTCCTCAAGATGTTTTATGTGAGGGTGCATGTTCTTTAAATACAGGTCATGGTGCTATTTCAATTGGCGCAATTGAAACTTATATCTCTGAAGATGCTTTTGAAAAAGGTATGAAACCTAAATTTACTGAGCATAAAAATGATAAAAGAGTTGCAGTAATTGGTTCTGGGCCTGCTGGAATTTCAGCTGCAACTTTCCTTTTAAGAAAAGGGTTTAATGTTGAAATGTTTGAAAGAGCAGATAGAGCTGGTGGACTTTTAATGTATGGAATTCCAGGATTTAAACTAGATAAAACAACTGTTGATAGAAGAATTAACTGGTTATTAGAAGCTGGAATGAAATTACATACTAATTGTGAGATTGGGAAAGATAAATCAATTTCAGAACTTGAAAAAGAGTTTGATGCAATATTTTTAGGTATTGGTTCAACTTCAAGTAATGAAGTGAAAATCGAAGGTGAAAAATCTTCGAATGTTCATTTTGCTATTGATTTTTTAACAGGAATTCAAAAAAGAAATCTTGGAAATAAAAATGCACAATATATTAATGTAGAAGATAAAAAAGTAGTTGTAATTGGTGGTGGAGATACTGCTATGGACTGTGTTAGAACATCTGTTAGAGAAGGTGCGCAAAGTGTTAAATGTCTTTACAGAAGAGATGAAGCAAATATGCCAGGATCTAAAAAAGAAGTTGTAAATGCAAAAGAAGAGGGTGTTGAATTTGTATTTAATGTTGCACCTAAATCAATAAAAGTTGAAAAAGATTTAGCAGTAGCTGTTGAATTATATGAAACTGCAATGAGTGAAGCAGATGCTAGTGGAAGACAAAAAGTTGTAATTAAAGATGGAAGTGAATATTTAGAAGAAGCTGATATTGTTATTTTAGCATTAGGTTTCTCTCCTGAAGTTCCTGCATTCTTAAAAGAACTAAATGTTGAAACTAACTCTTGGGGTGGAATTGTAATTGATTCTTCATTCAAAACTTCAAATAAAAAAGTATATGCTGGTGGAGATTGCCGAAGAGGTGCTCACTTAGCTGTAACTGCTGCTGTTGATGGTAGAGAAGCTGCTAAAGCTATTATCAAAGAGTTATTATAATAAATGAATAATCTTACAGCCTCTTATAAAAATAGTTTTATAGAGGCTGTAATTCTTGCAAATAAAGAACTACATACTTACATAAATAAAAATCTATCTTTAAATGATTATGAATATACAAATACCACTGGTTTTGGTGGAGATAATTCTTTAAAAATGGATTTAATTGCTGAGAATATTTTTATAAAATATTTAGAGAATTTTGGAAATATATATTCAGAAGAGTGTGGATTATTAAATACGAATAAAGAGTTTACAATTGTTATTGACCCTTTAGATGGAAGTAATAATTTTTATTCCTCTTTGCCTTATTATGGAACTTCAGTTGCCTTACAAAAA
>JBBRXF010000076.1:0-11493 GCA_038248665.1 Campylobacterales bacterium
CTTCTATTTCATCATTTTCTATTGAAAAAACTGCACATCTTTCTATTTCTTTAATTTCTCGTTCAACTACTGATTCAATTTCAAGAGGATTTAGAGTTAATCCTTTTGAAATTGAATCAGTAGTTGAACGAGAAATTAAAGAAATAGAAAGATGTGCAGTTTTTTCAATAGAAAATGATGAAATAGAAGAAGAGATAGTTTTAGTTTATTCTGGAAAAAATGAATTAAATTCAAGTGAAATTTTATTTGAATTAAAAAATCATTTAGCATCATATATGATTCCAGCTAAAATTATTTATAAAAAATCTTTACCACTAATTCCTTCAGATAAAAATAGAATTAATAAAGAAGAGCTAAAAAAAGAGCTAATTTCTAAATAGAAAGAAAGTAACCAAAAGGTTATTTTCTTTTAAACTTTCTAATATATTGATACAAGTCAATAAAATCTAATCTAATTTTGATTATAATTAGAACAATAAAACATAAAGGATTGTCTATGAAAAAAATTGTTATTGCTGCTTCATTATTACTTGCATCTGCTGCGTTTGCTGGGTCTTATGATAAATGTGTTGTTTGTCATGGTGCAAATGGAGAAAAAGCTGCTATGGGAAAATCAAAAGTTATCAAAGATATGACAAAGGCTGACTTTGTTGCTGCATTAAAAGGTTATCAAGCTGGAACTTACGGTGGAGCTACAAAAGGTTTAATGGCTGCGCAAGTAAAAGATATGTCTGAAGCTACAATGAACGAAATTGTGGATTTAATCATTAAATAATCCAAAATCAATAATTAGAGTTAACTCTAATTATTGAAAAATCTTACTATTTTTTATCTCTATTAATATATTTTCTAATTCTTCTTTCTCTTTTAATAACTGTTCAATTATTTTATCTTTTTGATTTTCATCAATATTTATATTTTTTTGCTCTAGTATTTTTCCTAAATAAAATTCAAAACACCCTTTTTCTACAGAATAATCAACTTTCAAACACTCAATCACAATTTGTGGTTTATCATTTCCCAAACCATTATTTAAAATGATTTTCTCAAATTGTCTGATTCTATAAGTCAATTTGTCATCTAAAATCACTGGTTCTAAAAGCTCTTTTTTCCAATAATTTGTATTCTCTTTTTCTAAAACAAGAGTTTTTTTTAATAAAATATTTTCAAATAAATCTTTGTTAATTGAAAGTTTATACATAATTTTCCTCAAAATAATTTGTTTACTATAACTATAAATTACTAAAAAAAAGATTCTATAATTTTAGGAATAATATCTTCAATCATAAAATGGTACAATCACGAAAAATTTTACTTAATAGGATAAAAATGATTAAAACATATCAACAATTACTACTTTTTTTAGCCACAACTTTACTATTTACAGCTTGTTCAGTAAAAGCACCCACACCAACACCGATTAAAAATAGCGACATAGAAGTTTTAGCAACAACAGCAAATGATAATGCAATAGATTCAACAACAGCTTCAAAAGATTTTTTTGACAGATATTTTAAACCATGGAATTCAACAAAAGTTTCTTTTCCAAAAGTTGAAGCGATGTGGGGACAATCATATAGATTTAAAAAAGTTTATTTAGAAAATCATCTATTAGCAACATCTGAATGGTTTGATAAACAAATAATAAACTCAAATTTCGATGATTATAATACTTTGACAAAAAAAGCTATTATTCTAAAAAATACAAATATTAGAGTTCTCCCTACAAACTCTCCGATGTTTTATGACCCAACAAAACCAGGGGAAGGTTTTCCTTTTGACTATAATCAAAACTCTTCAATAAAAATAAATACTCCAATAATGGTTTCACATTTATCAAAAGATAAAGCTTGGGCATATATGGAATCAAGCAATGTTGGAGGTTGGGTAGAGATTGGCACTATCGCTTTTGTAGATGAAAAATTTATTCAAGAGTTCAAAACTTCAAACTATTTTGTATCAGTAAAAGAAAAGTTTCCTATATATGACCCAATATTTAGAGAATATGTAAAAGTAGCTACAATTTTTCCTAAAAAAAACAATAAATTTATAATTGCAAAAAAAGATGATAATCAAAATGCACTGATTTCATATATCAATTTAAATGAAGATGAAGTTGAACCAATGCCATTAGCTTTTAATACTGAAAATAGAATCAAAATTGCAAAACAGCTAATTGATGAACCTTATGGTTGGGGTGGATTATTAAATAATAGAGATTGTTCTAGTTTTACCCAAGATTATTTTGCAACATTTGGTAAATATTTACATAGAAACTCTAAAGCACAACTTTCAAATGGAAAATACCTTGATATGTCAAACTTAACAAATGATGAGAAAAAAGAGTTTATGAAAAAAAATGGGGTACCTTTTTCAACTTTAGTCTATTTAAAGGGTCATATTATGCTTTATATTGGCGTTAAAGAGAAAGAACCTCTAGTTTTACATAATATGTGGAGTGTAAGATTAAAAGACAATGATGGTGTAAAATATAGACATATTGTTGGGAAAGCTTCAATAACTTCATTAGAACCTGGAAAGGGTATGAAAGATTATGATGAAGAGAATAATATTTTAAATAAAGTTTTAGGAATTGTTGTTTTATAAGCTTTAGAAAAATCTAAAGCTTATATTCTAATCTACAGCTTTTCTTAAATAAATAACTCTATAAACAAGCGGCACAAAATAGAGATTTAAAACCGTAGCCCACAAAATCCCAAATCCTAAAGAGATAGCCATTGGTTGAAGTATTAAAGCTTGACCTGAAGCAAAAAATATCAAAGTAAATAATCCTAAAATAGTAGTAATTGAAGTTAAAACTATTGGTCTTAATCTCATTTCTGCAAATTCTAGTAACTCTTTTATATTTTTTGCTTTTTTAATAAAATCCATCATAATAATTCCATCATTTACAATAACTCCAGCAAGTCCAATCATTCCAATTAGACTTGGCATCGAAATATTAATTCCCATAACTATATGCCCTATTAAAACGCCAAGAATCGATAATGGAATAGTACTTAAAATGATTAAAGGCTTAATTATTGAATCAAACATCCAAATTAATGCCATAAATATTAAAATAATTGCAATAAGTGCTGCTTGTCCCATCTCCCTTTGAACTTTTTCATTCTCTTTTTGTTCGCCTTTAATATCAAGCTTAACTCTTTTTCTTAATTGAGTTATATCTTCGCTAATTGCTTGATATAATTCAGCTGAAGTAATTTTGTCTAAAGAGGCTGTTACACTAATAATTTGTTCATTATTCTCTTTGAAAATTTGAGAATAAGCTGGAACTTTTATAAACTCAACAACATCTTTTAATAACACTTTTTGATTTGTAGTTGTGATAATTGAAAAAGTATCAAGGCTTTCTAAAATATCCTTATGACTACTTTCAAAAACAATATCAATTATTCCTTTATCATCAAACATTTTTGAGTAAGTTCCTTTAAAATAATAAGGTCGTAACTGATTTAAAATTGTCTCTTCACTAACTCCTAAACTACTTCCATAAGAGTTAACTTTAAATTTTAATTCATAGTTTCCAATAATAGAATCATCTGCTATATTTGAAACTCCTTTAACTTTTGCAAGGCTATTTTCTAACTCTTTAACTGCTGTTGAAACTTCTTCTTTTTTCCCTGAGATTGCAATCTCCACATCATTTTTTACAATTCCAGCTTGGGGAACAAATACTTTTAACTCTTCAAACTTATCTGAGTTTATATATGGTTCTAAAAGTTTCTTTAACTCTTTTTCAACATCTTGAGAACTAACTGTTCTAATCATATTTGAATCATCATATTTTGGTGATAAATATGGATTAATATATTTATCAAATACATTATCAGCTGCACTTTCATGTAAATTTACAAAAATATGAAAATAAAACTCTTCATAGTGAGGCTGATTTTTCCCATCTAATTTCATTCCCGTTACTGAACTAATCGAATTTATACTATTTTTAAAATCCAAAGAATTTAACATCTTTTTTTCTAATTCTAAAACTAACGATTCTGTTTGTTCAATTTTTTTACCAACACCTACAGAACCTGTAATATAAACCTGTGTTGAATCAAAAGAAGGCATAAATTTAAATTTTTGTGTTTTAAAAATAACTACTGAAAAAAAGATAATTAAAGCTACCATTAAGAAAATAGTAAGATATTTTCCTTTTAATAAAAAAGATAAAATATTTCCATAAAGATTATAATTAAACTCCCAGATTTTATGGGATTTTCTTTCATCCTTACTAACTCTTAAAATCTCTTTTGAATGTAAAGGTAAAAAGAAAAAAGCTTCAAAAAGTGAACTAAGAAGTAGAATACTTATCATTATTGGAAGTATTTGCATAAACTTCCCTACTTCTCCTGTCATTAAAAGTATTGGTAAAAACGCAAATATTGTTGTAGCAGTGGCAGTTAATACAGCAGGATACATTTCAATAGCTCCATCTCTAGCAGCTGTATATCTATCTTTCCCCATTTCAAGGTGTCTGTAAATATTTTCTCCAACGACAATAGCTTCATCAACCAACATTCCTAAAGCAATTAATGCGCCTAAAAGTGAAAGCATATTTAAACTATATCCCATATATTCAGAAAAAATAAGCCCTATCATAAATGAAGTTGGAATTCCCATTGCAACAACAATTGCTACTCTTAAATTTATAAACAAATAAAGTGCAATAAAAAGCATAATAAGTCCAAACAAAATATTTGAAACAACAGTATTTAGCCTATTTTTAATCCAAATAGAAGTATCAATATATGTATCAAATTCAAGATTTTCATATTTTGCTTCAAACTCTTTTGTAATTTGTTTTATTTGTTTTACAAGCTCAATAGCATCACCTTCTAAACCTTTGTTTATTCCTACTGCAATATTTGTATTTGAATTAAAATGAGAGATATTTGAGGCATCAGATAAAGCATATTTTATATCTGCAATATCTTTTAAATATATTGATTTTCCATCAATTTTTATCAACATATTTTTGATTTTTTCTATATCTTTTTCACCATTATAAGTTGAAAGATAATAGTGTCTTGTACTATCTTTTATCATTCCAATAGGAAAAATTGAACTTAAAGTTGAAATAGCTTTAATAACAGAAGTTTTACTTAAACCATAAGCATTTATTTTTTCATCATCAAAACTCATTAACAACTCTTTATCACTATCTCCTAAAACAGAAACTTGTGATAAATCTTTTAATTGCATAACCCTTGATTTTACCTCTTTTGCTATTTCAATCAAATACTCTTTTGAATCATTATTTTTAGAATAAACAGCAACTGTGATTAAAGGAAAAGCATGTTCAACTGCTTTTACAGTTGGCTCATCCATATCTGAGGGAAGATTTGTTTTGATTTTAGTGATAATATCTTTTACATCATCCAAAATATCTTTTGCTTTATAACCATCTTTTAAATCAACATTTATAGAAAAACTTCCATTCTTAATTGTTGAAGAAATTTTATCAGCACTACTAAGACTTAGTAATTCATCTTCAATTTCAGAAACTGCTATTTTATCAAGTAATTCAGAACTAGCTCCAATATATTGTCCACTAATTGAAACAGCATCTAAAGCAGAAGGAGGAAAAATCTCTTTTGGAATTTTAAAATATGAGAAAAAAGCGAGTAAACAGATAAAAAACAGAATAAAATGATTTAAAAGAGGCTTTCTTAATGAAAATTCAATAAGAGCTTTTATCATTTCTTCTGTTCCATTGGATTAAATAATAATGAATCTATAATTTGATTTTTAAATTTCATATCTTCAAGTTGTTGAGATAAAAAAGTATTCTCTTCTTGAAGTGAAATATAATGGGCATATAATTTATTAATATCTTTACTTGTGTAATAGATATTACTTCTTAAATAAATTTTTGGAAAATATAAAAATAGTCCAATAATTAATAGTACAATCACCATAAATAGTGAGTTACTAGCATTTAACCTAGTCAAATTTAAAAATCCTTAATTTTGAGCTTCTACTTCTTGGGTTTTGTTTAATTTCAAGTGCTGTTGGAATTATAGGTTTTTTTGTAATAATTTTTCCTAAAGCGTGATTATTTCCACATTCACATCTAAAAACACCCTCTGGACAAATACATGATTTTGTCCATTTTTTAAAATAATTCTTTACTATTCTATCCTCTAAAGAGTGAAATGAGATGATTGCAACTATACAATTTTTAAATTTTGCTTTTTCTAATGAATCAAAAAGTCTCTCTAAAACTCCTAACTCATCATTTACTTCAATTCTAATTCCCTGAAAAGGAAGAGTTGCTGGATGAATTTTTCCTTTTGGCATCTTTTTTAATAAAAGTTCTGAAATCTCTTTTGCACTAGAAAAAGGTCTATTATTTACAATTAATGATGCAACTTTTTTATATTCTCGCACTTCTCCACACTCCTTGAAAACTCGTTCAAGTTCACTTGTAGAATATGTATTTACTACAGTTGCCGCATCTAAAGCTTGATTTTGATTCATTCTCATATCTAAAGTAAGACTATCAAACCCAAAACCTCGTTCAAGTTTGTCAAGTTGTAAAGAAGAAACTCCAATATCAGCTAAAACACCTCTGATTTCATAATCTTTGAAAGTCTCAATAACATGCTCAAAATTACCCTTATTAAAAATCACCCTATTTTCAAAAGGAGCTAATCTATTTTTACTAAATGCCAAAGCTTCATCATCTTGATCATTACAAATTAGTTTAATATTTTCATTTGAAGACAATAATCCACTACTATGACCTGCAAATCCTGTTGTACAATCAATTATATAACCACTATCAATATTTACGAAAGCTTCTAATGTCTCATTGTACAAAACAGGTATGTGTGGAATATTCATTAAAACGGTCCTTATTTAAATTGCTGTATAATATCTAAAAATATATTCAAGGCTTTTAAAATGATTGATAAAGATACCGTAAAATTACTTTCAGATTTGTCATTAACAATGTTTAGTAAAAACTTTTTTGGTATTTATCATGGTGCAATTTCTGCAAAATTAGATCAATCCAATTTTACAATTAATACAAGTGATGCAATTTTTGACAAAATGGATGAGAAATCACTCTGTACTTTAAATATAAATAAACAAGATTATAGATGGAACATCGCAAGTATTGAGTCACATATTCATGCAACAATTTATGCAAATATTCATGAAGCAAAATATATAGCTTTTGGAATGCCAATTTATACAACAGCTTACACTTTTGAACATGATAAAATTGTTTTTGAAGATTTTTTTGGGAAAGTAACTTTTGGAGAAATTTCAATTTACAATCCAGGAGATTTCACAACTTGGTATAAAAGAAATGCTTTAGAAATTACAAAATACTTAAAAGAGTCTGAAAATAACATTATGGTAATCAAAGGAATTGGTACTTATGTCTACGATAGAGATGTCCATGAACTTGTAAAAAAAATTGCCATTTTAGAAAATTCTTGTCGACTTTTGAGCATAAAAAGCTCTTTTGAATAAAAAAATTTGTTTTTTCATTATTTTTTAGTATAAATATTTATGAAATGCCCTACTTTTAGCTATTCTAAAGCTTAAATACTATAAAGTTTTCTCAATTTAATTTTACACAAGGAGTTCATCCATGAACAAAGCAGAATTTATTGACGCAGTAGCTGCAAAAGCTGGTTTATCTAAAAAAGATGCAAAAGGTGCAGTTGATGCTGTATTAGATACTATTACAGAATCATTAGTAAAAAAAGAATCTGTAAGCTTTATTGGATTCGGAACATTCGCAACTGCAGCAAGAGCAGCAAGAACAGCTAAAGTTCCAGGAACTGACAAAACTGTTAATGTTGCAGCTACAACTGTTGCTAAATTTAAAGTTGGTAAAGCTTTAAAAGAAGCTGTAGCAGCTAAATAATCTCGTTTTATTAAAAAGGAATTCATTATTAATGAATTCCTTTTTTTATTTTAATATAATGCCGCTATGGTGAAATGGTAGACACAAGGGATTCAAAATCCCTCGCCTTCGGGTATGTCGGTTCAAGTCCGACTAGCGGTACCATCTGTTTGACTTTATATCCTCTTATTTTTCCAATAAAACTTTTTACAATTCAATTCTTGTTTAATCCAAAATATTATAAATCACTTCTTTACATTTAAAAAAAATAATACTATAATTTTAAATGACTGACGGTCATTCATTTATAAAAAGGTATTTTATGGCAAGAATTATAGATAAAGATGAAAAAAGAATTGATATAGCACTATCTTCTATTAAACTTTTTTGTGACAAAGGAATACAACAAACAAGTATTGATGAAATAGCTAAAAGTGCAGGAGTTGCAAAAGGAACAATATATCTTTATTTTAAAAATAAAGAAGAGATAGTATTTACTATTTGGGATTTCATTATTCAAGAACACGAAACAATTTTTCAACAACTAATTAAACCTGATATGAGTGCAAAAGAAAAAATATTAATGTACTATGATTTTACACATGGCATAGAAAATTATGAAAATGAACAAATACTTATTCTTTTTCAACATTTTATTAGTTCAATGCTTATTGATAAAACAAATCTTTATTCAGATTATTTCGATAAATCTTTTCAAGTAGATTATAATTTTATCTCAACTTGTTTACATGAAGGTGTTGAAAAAGGTGAATTTATTATTGAAGATATTGATATATTAACTAATACAATAATTATGCTTTTAAAAGGTCTAGTTGTTAAATCAAAAGCTTCAAACATGAATTTCCATGATACACAACTTACTTTAACTAAACACATAAGTTATTTACTAGAAAACTGTACAAAGGTAAAGTTATGAAAAAATCATTAATTTTATGGCTCTTCCCACTTTTTGCAGTTGCTGGAAATTTAGAACAGCTTTTAAATTTTGCAGAACAAAATAAACAAGTAGAAGCTTCACGTTATAGTTTAGAAGCTTCAAAAGAAAAAGAGTATGCAACAAAAAGTTCATATATGCCAAGTCTTACTTTAGGAGCGAATCAAACTTTTAATCAAGAGAGTAATGCTTTTACTCCTAAAAAAAGTGCAACAGGTTCTGCAACACTATCATTTACTATTTATGATGGTGGGAAAAGAGAAGCTTCTTTTGAACAACAACAAGCCCTTGTAAAATCAGCAACTTTTACTTTAGCTTCTGTTCAAAATAATATTTCATTAGATGTAATTTATTACTATTATAACTATTTAAGTACTCTTGCTAGTAAAGAATCGACTTTAAAAAAGATGGAACAACTTGAAGCTGAACGCTATCGTTTAGAAAAGTTTTTATCAGTTGGTTCTATTACAGCTGATGAATTACAGAAAATTGTCTCTTCAATTGAGCAAACAAAAGTTGATTTATTAGCCTTAGATAATTCATTAAATAATATTTCTAATACTTTAGAATATCTAACGGGACAAGAAGTAATTGTGGAAAAAGGTTCAACTATTGTTTATAAAGATATTAATACAGATGAGGGAAAACGTTTAGATATATTAGCTCTTGAAGAGAGTTTAAAAAGTAACAAATCAGAAGTAAAAATTGCAAAAGCACCAAATAAACCAACCTTAGTTTTACAAGATACTTATTCAAAATATGATTTTGATTATCCAACACAAGTAGATAGTTTAGAACAACAAAATAGTGTTCAACTTGCAATGGAATGGAAGATTTTTGATTTTGCTTCTACATCTTCTAACGCACAAGCTGCTTATTTAAATTATTTATCTAAAAATAGTGAGTTAGCCTATGCAAAATATAAAGCAAAAGCAAGTTTCAAAAATGCTCAAAATAGCTACAAAACTTCAATAGCTAAAATTGAAGCAGCAAAAGCAAAACTTCAAGCTTCAGAAATGACTTATGAATTAATTAAAAAGAAATTCCAACAAGGTATTGTGAATGATGTTAGTTATCTTGATGCACTAAGTGACAAATTTAATTCTAATTCACAATTACAAACAGCCTTAAATGAAGTTGAGTACCAAAAAGCAGTACTACTTTATGAAATGGGTGAAAATATTAAAGGAGCTATTCAATGAAAAAGATTTTTATAATTATACTATTTATGTTCAACGCCTTGTTTGCAGAAGAGATTTACGCGACATTTGATGTTGTTAGTGAAAAAGAATCACAACTTGGGCTTTCGGCTTCAGGAATTGTTGCAACATTAAATGTAAATGTTGGAGATAAGGTAAAAAAGGGAGATTTAATTCTTTCTTTAAATAATACACAAGAAAAAAATGAGTATGAAACTGCAAGAAAAAATGCAGAACACTCATCTAAAACTTACGAAAGATACGCAAAAATATCTGATGTAATAGACAAAGAAAAAATGGAAAACTATCTTTATGATAGAGATATTAGCCAACTAAATGCTCAAAATAAAGAGATTATTTTAAGAAAAACAGAACTAAGAGCACCATATGATTTAGTAGTTACTAAAAAAAATATAGATTTAGGTGCAATAGTATTGGCTTCTCAAACAAAACTTATTGATGTTATTGCTTTAGATGATGTAAAACTTGTATTAAGATTTGATGAAAAGTATTGGCAAAAAGTTAAAATTGGACAAACATTTACATATAGAGTTGATGGAAGTGATAAAAATTATGAAGGTATTATTACAAAAATCTATCCAGTAATTTTAAATGATACAAGACAAATGGAAGCTGAAGTTAAAACAAAAGATCTAATGCCAGGCCTTTTTGGTAATGGCTCAATTAAAGCAGAATAACCCATGTATAAATTAGCTATAAATCGCCCAATTACAACATTAATGGGCGTTTTGACATTTATCGTTTTTGGATTAATGTCTTATAACACAATGCCAATTAATCTTTTTCCTAATGTTGATTTTCCAATTGTTACAGTGCAAACTACATACAATGGAGCAGATCCATCTACAGTTGAGACAAAAGTAACAGATAAAATTGAAGAAGCAATTTCAGGTGTTGATGGTATTGATAAACTTATGTCAACAAGTTATGAAGGTTTTAGTGCTGTAACTATTCAATTTAAACTTACAAAAAATCTAGATGAAGCTACAAATGATGTTCGAGATAAAATTGGTGGATTAAATTTACCCTCTGAAGTTGATAAACCAGTTGTAAAAAAACTTGGAGCTTCTGGTGCAGTGATAAGTCTTTTTATAGCTTCTGATGGAAATGATACAATTTCTTTAATGAGACTTGCAGATGAAAAATTAAAACCTCAATTACAAAGAATAAAAGGTGTTGGTGAAGTTAATATTTTAGGATACCAAGATAGGGAAATTCGTATTTTTATAGACCCTTTTTTACTAAATAAATATAATCTAACTTCTGCTGATGTAAGTAGTATTATTCAAAAACAAAATGTTAAACAAGGTGTTGGAAAACTTATTAGTCAAAATCAAGAGATTATTATTAAAGCTCAAGGTGATGCTCAAGATATTGAAGAAGTTGGTAATCTTTTAGTTAAATCAGGTGTTAGATTAAAAGATATTGCA
>JBBRXF010000077.1:0-11463 GCA_038248665.1 Campylobacterales bacterium
TCTTTCATTTAAATCCTTTTAAAATGGTAAATAAATCTTATCAATTAACTCTTGATATTCATTTAAAATATTTGAATCACAAGTGATTCCTCCACCACTTTTGTAAAATTTATCACTATTTTCATTCTCTTCAATAAATCTAATCATAACTGATGAATCAAGCTTTTTACCATCAAAAACACCAAAAATTCCAGTATAAAAATCTCTATTATAATCTTCAAGTTTTTCTAAAATCTCAACTGTTTTTTTCTTTGGTGTTCCTGTAATTGAACCAGCTGGAAGTAGTGAAGTTAAAATATCTCCTATTTTTTCATTCCAATTATTTTGTAAATCTGCACTAATTGTTGAGCTAATTTGAAGAAGTTTTTTATCACCTGCATTTATAGTTTCAACATATCTAAAATCATTTACTCTCACATTTTTCCCAATAATCCCCAAATCATTTCTCAATAAATCAACTACCATAGTATGTTCCGCTAACTCTTTTTTATCATTTAAAATGATAGATTTTGCATCTGGAATTGAAGCATCAATAGTTCCTTTCATGGGATATGTGAAAATTTTATTATCTTTAATCTCTACAAATCGCTCAGGTGAGAAACAGACAAAATTATCATCTTCATTTTTAAATCTAAGTTTAAATTTTGCCTCAACTTTTTCATATATTTCATCAAGTGTTATGGAAGTTTTTATTTTAGATTTTGCAGTTAAATTACAAAGGTAAGTATTTCCATTTTTTATCTCTTCTTGCAACAAATCAAATCTTTTTTTATATTCACAAAAAAGCATTGGAAATTTTTCTATTTTAGTTTGATTTGATTTTATAGGATTATTTGCATTCTCTTTTGAATTTAGTTCAAATTTTATGGAACTTGGAAGAAGTGATAGTTTTTGGATATAAAACTTATTTAAATCGTAAGATAAGACAAATAAAAATGGCTCTTTTTCTGAGCCAAATTTATTTAATTTTTCTTTTATTAACTCTTTACTCAAATTTTATTTTAGAATTAATTTTTTTAAAACAGCAGCACGAATAGCAACACCATTTGTAACTTGTGTTAATACTTTACTTCTTGGGTCTTTTAACATTTCATCACTAATATCAACATTTCTATTAACTGGCCCTGGATGTAAAAGAATAATATCTCTATCTCCCATTACTTCACTTGTAATACAATAATCTTTTGCATATTCATTTAAAGATTCAAAATATATTTCAGAATGTCTTTCTAATTGAGTTCTAAGACTCATGATAATATCAAGTTCATCAATAATTTCAGAGATTTTATCATATTGTTTAAAATCACTTCCTTCATATTTGAAACACTCAGGCGCAATAAAATTAACATCAATTCCAAATGTTGGAAGTAATCTTCTATTAGATCCAGCAACTCTTGAAGTTCTCACATCTCCAATGATTGCAATTTTTTTACCTTCAGTTTGGCCATTAAAATGTTCATAAATAGTAAATAAATCTAATAAAGCTTGTGTTGGGTGTGCATGTTTTCCATCACCTGCGTTGATAATTGGACAATCTACATATCCAGCTAAACTTTCAGGTAAACCACACTCAGAGTGTCTAATAATAATTGCATCAGGTCTCATTGCATTAATATTTGCAACTGTATCAAAGATAGTTTCACCTTTTGAAGTTGACGATGTTCCAACATCAAGTGAAACAACCTCAGCACCTAATCTTTTAGCTGCGATTTCAAAAGAACTTCTTGTTCTTGTAGAATTTTCAAAAAACAGGGTAACAATTAGTTTCCCTTTTAAAATTTCATTTGAGTCAGATTTTAAAAACTCTCTAGCATCGTCAAATATGTTTAATATCTCTTCTTTTGAAAAATCAGAAGTTCTAATCAAGTGCTGCATTTCGTTCCTTTATTTTTAATTTTCGATTCTATCAAAAAGCTGTTTAAAAAATAAAACTTTTTGTATAATGCGAAACTTTATTTTTATGGAATTATTTTAATGAAATTGCAGATTTTTTTACTTACACTATTTATCATTTTATTTACAGCTTGTTCAACAAAACCGCTAGATCCAGTGGTTTTTGATGATTTAAAAAAAGAGATTTCATTTGAAAATGAAATTAAACCAATTTTAGATAAAAGATGTATCTCTTGTCACTCTTGTTACAACTCACCTTGTCAATTAAAACTATCATCTTTTGAAGGAATACAAAGAGGAGCTACTAAAAAAAATATTTATGAAAATAGAATAAAAGCAGACGACCCAACAAGGCTTTTTATTGATGCAACAAACGAAAAACAATGGAGAGGAAAAGGATTTTTCTCTGTTCTTGATTACATGAAAGAATCAAATGAATCTATTATGATGCAATATCTTTTCCAAAAAACTAAAAATCCTTTGAATATTGGAACTTACTCACCTGAAAGTGACAAATTAACTTGCGTTAAAGATAAAGAAGAACTTACTAACTTTTTTGATGAGAACCCACATAAGGGAATGCCTTATGGATTTCCTGCTTTAAAAAAACAAGAGTATAACCTTTTGATGACTTGGCTCAAACAAGGCGCAATTAATGACACAAAAAAAGATCTTGGTACAAAGATTGAACAAGAACAAATCAAAAAATTTGAAGATTTTTTTAACAATCAAAATATAAAATACAGAGTAAGTGCAAGATACATTTATGAACATCTTTTTCTAGCTCACATCTCTTTTGATGATAATAGTGGAAATTTTTATGAATTAATTCGATCAAAAACACCATCAGGACAAAAACCACAAATTATTCCAACTAGATTTCCCTATGAAGGAATAAATGAAAGATTTTATTACAGATTTCAAAAAATTGAATCAACAATTGTTCATAAAACCCATATGGTTTATAAGTTAAATGATGAAAAATTAGCTCGATATTATGAATTATTTATAAAACCTATTTGGGATCAAAAACCATATTTTCCTGTTTATGATACAAATATCTCAGCAAATGCTTTAAAAATATTTGAACAAATTCCGGTAAGTAGTAGATACCAGTTTTTACTAGATGATGTTCACTATATTATTATGACTTTTATTAGAGGTCCAGTTTGTAGAGGTCAGATTGCATTAAATGTAATTCAAGACCATTTTTGGGTAATGTTTATGGATCCAAAATATGATTTATCTGTTCAAGATAAATATTTTTTACATGATAATCTTTCAAATCTTTCTATTCCAAATGAGTATGGAGAAGATCCTAGTTTATATAAAACATTTAAAGCTTTGGATAATTACGAGTTAGCTAAAAAATATGAAACAAGTAAAGCTTTAATATATAAACAATATTATCCAAATGGTTTATCAATGGATGCAATTTGGAAAGGAAATCCAAATCAAGAGAATGATTCTATTTTGACAATATATAGACATTTTGATTCAGCTTCCGTTCATAAAGGTGCATTTGGAGATATTCCAAAAACTTTATGGGTTATAGATTATCCTTTTCTTGAGCGAATTTATTATTCATTGGTTGCAGGGTTTGATATATTTGGAAATGCCTCTCATCAACTGCTAGTTCGAACTCATATGGATAGATTAAGAATTGAGGGAGAGAGTAATTTCTTAGAATTTTTACCAAAAGATTCAAGGGTTGATTATTTTGATTCTTGGTATGAGGGTTGGTTAGCTCAATATTTAAGTGTTTATATTCCATCAAATAATAATGTTGATATTACATACAAAACAAAAGATTATAAAAAAGAGTTTGTTGAAAAACTTCTTGAGCATACTAATATGAAAAAAGACCCAATAAATTTCATTGAAGATGCTTATAAAAAAACTCCAATCGAAACTACTTATAATACAAAAGAGCAAATTGAAGAGAGTCTTAAAACTTTAACTTTGCCAAATGGTTCTGAATTAATAAAGAATTTTAATGACAATGCTTCAAACTTAGCCTACATAAAAGTTGAATTAAATTCAGGTGAAAATCTTGTTTATAGTTTAGTAATTAACAGATGGCATAAAAATGTTGCTTTACTTTTTGATGAAGAATCAAGATTAGATTCATCAAAAGATAGAATAAATATAATCAGAGGTTTTGTAGGTTCCTATCCAAATGTATTTGTTATAGTAAAACAAAATGATTTAGGAGATTTTTTTAATCTAATGCAAAATTATCAAGATAATGAAATAGATAATAAAAGACTTTTAAAATATGCAATAAATCGTGCAAATCCAAATTTCTGGGAAATCTTTGATTGGTTTGATAATGAGTTTAAAAAACAAAATTCTTTGCAATATGGACTATTTGATTTAAATAGATATATAAGTAAAGCAAGAGAACAATAATTAATAAATGGTTTAAATATTTTAGATATAATCTCCCATTAAATTACATCTAAATTTTTTTAGGAAAATAAATGAATGAACAAATAGAACAATTAGACAAAGAGTATGTACTTCATACTTATGCTAGAAATTATGTTAATTTTAAAAAAGGTATAAATGCTACACTTTTTGATGAAAACGATAAAGATTATATAGATTTTACATCAGGAATTGCAGTTTGTAGTGTAGGACATGGAAATAAAAGAGTTGCTGATAAAATTTATGAACAAATTTTAAATATAACTCATATTTCAAATTTATATGCAATTGAACCACAAGCAAAATTAGCAAAAAAATTAAAAGAATTATGTGGATATGACATTAGAACTTTTTTTGCAAATAGTGGTGCTGAAGCAAATGAAGGTGCTATAAAAATTGCTAGAAAATATGGTGAAACTAAATTTGAAAATAAAAGATATAAAGTTATTACATTAGAACACTCTTTTCATGGAAGAACTATTACAACTGTAAAAGCAACTGGACAAAGCTCAATGCATACTCCAAACTTTGCTCCATATCCAGATGGTTTTTCATATCATAATAAAATAGATGATATTTATAATGCAATTGATAATGAAACAGTTGCTGTTATGATTGAACTTGTTCAAGGTGAAGGTGGTGTTCAACCTTTTGATAAAAAAGAGATTCAAGAATTAGCAAAATTCTTAAAAGAAAATGATATTTTATTAATCATTGATGAAGTTCAAACAGGAGTTTATAGAACAGGTGAGTTCTTAGCTGCTAATCTTTATGAAATTGAACCTGATATTATTACTCTTGCAAAAGGTTTAGGTGGTGGAGTTCCAATTGGTGCTATTATGACAACACTAAAAGATATTTTTAGTCCAGGTGATCATGGTTCTACTTTTGGTGGGAATTATCTTGTAACAACTGCTGCATTAGAAGTTTTAGATATTTTAGAAGAGACAAAAGATAGTGGAGCTTTAGATGAAACTATTATCTATTTTAATAAAAAATTAAATGAAATTTATGAAAACCATAGAGAAATCTTCACTGATAATGTAGGTCTAGGACTAATGAGAGGACTAAGAGTTAAAGATGCAGATACTTTAGCACTTGTTATTAAAACTGCCTTTGAGCATGGTGTATTAGTTTTAAAAGCAGGAAAAAATACTTTAAGACTTCTTCCAGCTCTTACTATTTCAAAAGAAGAGATGAATGAAGGATTTAAAAGATTAGAAAATGCACTTGATAAAATCAAACAAGATTAAACTACTTTTATGTAGTTTAATCTTTTCAAATTTATATGCCCAAAATGAAACTTTTGATGAAAAAATACTTTCAGAAAAAAGACTAAAAAATTTTGATTTAACAAAAGAACAAATTAAAGAAGATAGTTCAAGACTAAGAAAAGATTGGATAAATCCAATTACTTATCAATTTTCAAATAATTTAGGTGAAGATTACAAAACTCAAAGATCAATGATTTCAATTAATCAACCTATTTTCCAAAGTGGTGGAATTTATGAAGCTATAAAATATGCTGATAATAGCTATAAATATGCAGATTTAGATTTAGCTCAACAAAAAAAAGAGTTAATTAAAGAGGCTTTAAATATTCTTTTTAACATTGAAAAAACAAACCTAAATATTCAAAAAGCTCAATACACTTTACAAAATGCAAAAATCGATGTTAATAGAAAAAAAGAACAAGTCTTAAATGGTTTTTTAGATGCTTCATATTTAGATGATACTCTTTTAACTTTAAATACAACTAAACATAACTTAGTTGATTTAAAATACAAAAAAGAAGAGTTAATCAATAATTTTAATAATATCTCTTCAAGTGATTACACAAATTTTGAGTTACCAACATTTACAATATTTAGTGAAAAAGAGTTCTTAGAAAATAATATAAATCTAAAAAAAATAGAAGCAGATATTGATAAAAAAGGTAATTATTCATATATGACAATGGCAAAATATCTTCCAAGTGTAAATGCCTATTATAATTACTCAAAATATCATGAAACAGATGATAATATAAAATTACAAAAAGAGAATGACCAAACTTTTGGAGTTAGTGTTACTGTTCCTTTTGATTCAAGAACTTTTAATGATGTGCAAAGTAAAAGAATTGATTATCTAAAATCAAAATTAAACTTAGAAAATAGCATAAGTGATGAAAAAACTTTTTTCAAATCAAAACTTCAAAAACTTTCAATGCTTGATGAAAGATTACAAATTACAAAAGATGATTTAGAAGTTTATGACTCTATTTTAAAAACTATAAATGAAGAAAAAATAGCACAAATTAAAACTCAAAGTGATTTAGATACTCTACAAAATTCACAAAAAATCAAATCTTTAGATTTAAAAATTTATGAGATAGATAAACAACTTGAACTTCTTGAGATGTATGTAAAACTTCAATAAGAAGTTTTACAATACTTTAATTACTTAGATTTTTTCTCTTTATCTTTGTCTTTAAAATTTAAGTAATACTCAATTTCAGATGGAGTTAAAATCTTGATTGTATTTGTACTTCCTGGCATTCCAACTGGATAACCAACAGTTGCCACATATAAACCATTTTTATTTAATAATCCTCTTTCATCTAAAGCTACTAACATTCTTTGAAACATTTTTGAAGCTTGTGCCTCTTTAATTATTCCTATTGGTTCAACTCCCCAAATTGCTGTTAGTGAATTTAATACTTTTTTCTTATGTGTAAATGTATAAATAGGAGTTCTTGGTCTATATCTTGACATTTTAAGAGCTGATTTCCCTGAGCTTGTTATTGCTAAAATACCATTTGCTTTTAAATCATCTGCAAGTTTTGTAACTGTTGCTTGAATAACATCAAACTCATCTAAATATGGGAATTTGTATTGTTTATCATAGTTATAAATACCCTCAGTTTTTGCAATAATATTATGCATTGTATCAACTACATTTATTGGATCTTCACCAACTGCACTCTCTTCTGAAAGCATTACAACATCAGTTCCATCTAAAACTGCATTTGCAACGTCTGAAATTTCAGCTCGTGTTGCTCTTTCATTTTGAGTCATTGATAAAAGCATTTGAGTTGCTGTAATTACTGGAATACCTTTTAAATTTGCTTTTTTAATAAGCATTTTTTGAATTGTAGGAACATCATAATAAGGAACTTCAATTCCTAAATCTCCTCTTGCAACCATTAATCCATCACTAGCTTCTATAATTTCATCAATATTTTCAACGGCATCAAATTTTTCAATTTTTGCGATTAATTTACCTTTATATGAACCTAAAAGATGTCTAGCTTTTCTCATATCTTTTGCATTTTGTACAAATGAAATAGCAAAATAATCAACCTCGTTTTCAACTCCCCAAGCAATATCAATTTCATCTTTTTTTGTAATTACATCAATATCAATTACAGTATTTGGGAAATTTACACCTTTTCTTGAAGAAAGAGTTCCGTGATTTTCAATTTTTGCTTTTACTTCTTTTCCAATTGCAATAACTTTTGCTCTAATAGTTCCATCATATAAATATATATATTCATCAATTTTAACTTTGTCTAAAATATCTGGATAATTGATCGATACCACATACTCTTTATCTGCTTTTTTATATCCAAGCATATCATCTTTTAAAAATGTAATTACATCATCTCTATATAGTTCAAAAGGTTCTTTTAAATCACCAATTCTAACTTTTGGTCCAGAAATATCTTGTAGAATTCCAACCGTTTTATTTAAGTTTTTCATTGCTGTTCTAATATTATTTAATGTTTCTAAATGATATTCATGACTTCCGTGTGAAAAGTTTAATCTAAACATATTTGCACCGGCTTTTATAAGTCCTTCAATCATCTCCACGCTATGGCTTGCTGGGCCTAAAGTTGCTAATATTTTTGTTCTTTTTTCCATAGTTTCTCCTTTTTGAGTTATATTAATTATAACATACAATTATTACAAATCAAGTAACTTTTCTATCTAACAATTATTTCACAATAAAGATGATAAAATCCATAATCTAAAATAAAATATTTAAAGGTTTTATATGAAATTTATTAATCTAAAAACTATTATTTCTTCAATTGCCATAGCTTCATTACTTGCTGGTTGCGCTCAAAAAACAGGAAATGCAACATACGATAACAACCAAAATGCAATAGTTGGAACAACATTAGGAGCAATTGCAGGTATTGTTCTTGGGAATAATATTGGTGGTGGAAATAAAGGAAGAAACAAAGTAATTGGTGCAGTTGCAGGTGCAGCAATTGGTGGAGCAGTTGGTTATAGTATGGATAATCAAGCAAAAGAAGTTGCTCAAAGTTTAAATACAAACGTAAATAATAACCCAACAGCAGCGCTTGATCCAAACCAAGATTTAATTGTTTCAAACACTGATAACTATGTAAAAATCATGTTTAGAGATGATATGATGTTTGAAACAAACTCTGAAAATCCAACTTATGCTGCTGGAACTAAAATAGCAAAAATCACAACTGTTTTACAAAAATATCCAAACACTTTAGTTCAAGTTGTAGGTCATACAGATAGCAGAGGTAGTCATGCTTACAATTTAACTTTATCTGAAAAAAGAGCTACAAATGTTGGAAATATCATAAATGATACAGGTGTTCAAAACCAAATCTTCTCAAAAGGTTGCTCTTTTGATAAACCAATTGCACCAAATACAAGTGATGCAAATATGGGATTAAATAGAAGGGTTGAAGTTTATTTATATCCAAATCAACAATCTGTAATTGATGTTTGTAGATAAAAAGATTTTTCTTTTTATCTACTAAATCTACTTTTTGATACAATCCTTTTATGATTAAATTTAATGACTACTTTAATGATTGGCTTTATGGCCAAGATGGCTACTACTCAAATTACAAACAAATAGGGAAAGATGGTGATTTTTTCACTTCTGTTTCCACTTCATCATTTTTTGGTGGATCTATTGCTAAAAAAATAATCACTTCTATTGAAGAAGGTTTTTTACCAAGCAATACAACTATTTTAGAAATCGGCGCTCATCATGGATATTTGTTAGCTGATATTATTCAGTTTATTTACACTTTAAAACCTCAACTTTTAGAGACTTTAAATTTTGCAATAGTTGAGCGATTTCCAAATCTTCAAGAGCAACAAAAAAAATATTTAAGTGACTCTTTTGGAGAAATAATAAAACTAAAACATTACAATGATATAAATGAAGTAAAATTAGAAAATGCTTATATTCTGGCAAATGAGATATTTGATGCTTTTTCATGTGATTTGGTTTATACAAATAAAGAAGGAACTTTACAACAAAGCTTTGTTTCAAATCATAAAATAGAATTTTTTGATTGTACCGATGAAAATATTATAAATCATTGTAAAAAATATCATATCACAAAAGGTGAAGTTGCCCTTTCATACAAAGATTTTGTAAATACTCTTTGTTCGAATATCAAAACTTTTGAATTTTTAACTTTTGATTATGGAGATAGATTTCCAAGAAATGATTTCTCAGCAAGGGTTTATGAAAAGCATAATGTTTACCCTATTTTTGAAGAAAATTTACCGCTAGAAAAACTATTTAAAAACTCAGATATTACCTATGATGTTCATTTTAATTATCTTGTTGATTGTTTCAAAGAACTAAATATTTCAGATATAAAATTTAATACTCAACTAAAATCTTTAGTTGAATTTGGTATTTTAGATTTACTTGAAATTTTAAAAGCAAATGTGGATGAAAAAACATATTTAAAAGAGACTCAAAAAGTAAAAGTTTTACTTGAACCAACTGGAATGGGTGATAGATTTAAAACTTTGAATATTAGGAAATAAGTTAACTCTTTGTATAATCAAACTTTATAAAAAATATAATAAGGTATAAAAATGACACTTATAATAAATGGCGAAACAAAAGAGTTTAATGACTCATTAACACTTCAAAATATTATTACAAATTTACAAATTGAAAATAAAGTAATGGCAGCAGCTGTTAATATGAACATCGTAAAAAAAGATGATTGGAACAGTTTTATTCCAAAAAATGATGACAAAATAGAACTTCTTCAATTTGTTGGTGGTGGATGAAATAAAAGTAAAAGAGCATGAGTAGGGAAAAAGGAAATTTTGCAGAAAAAAGAGCTATCTCTTTTTTGCAAGATTTAGATTTTCAAATAATTGAACAAAACTTCTATGCAAAAAAACTAGGTGAAATAGATATTATTGCCACAAAAAACTCTGTTTATCACTTTTGTGAAGTAAAATCTGCCCCTGATTATGAAACTGCTTTAAACAACATAACAAAATCAAAACTCTCTAAAATAAAAAGAAGTATTGATTATTATCTACAAACGAAAAAACTTGATGTTGCTTTTTGTATAGATGCAATTATTGTAGATGATAAAGAGATTAATTTTTTAGAAAATATAACTTTATAAAACTCAATCTTCTAGGTTTTTTGCTAACTTTTCTTCTATCTCATCAATACTTAGCATTAATTCTTTAATAGAATTTAACTGAGAAGAGAGTTCTTTTGTTAATTCTTGTACTTCTTTATTTTTACTACTCAATTCAGTTGTTAAATCATTTAGCATAAAAATTGCCTTATCTTTTTTTTCTTGAACATCTTTTTGCGTTGTAACAACTTTTTTTATTTTTTCACTAACCTTTTCACTTATCTCTTTGATTTTATCTTCTGTTGATTCTAACTCTTTTTCACAAAAATTAATCTGATTAATAAATTTTGATGTTCTATGTTTTTCTTCATTTAACAAAGTTTTCATCCCACTATATTCAGAAATTTTATACATAAGCTCATCAATTCTTTCTCTTGCTTCGCTATTATTTTTTCTATTTTCATACATATTTTTAACAACTCTACTTTTAAACTCTTTTGCCTCAAGTTCAGCATCTGTTGTTAAAAAACTTATCCATATAAATTCTTTTATTGTAGAACCACTGTTATTATAAATTGGAAGTACTGTTAAATATATATAAAATTCTTCTTTTGTTTTTGATATATTTTTTAATTTACCTTCCCAAATTATCCCTTCATTTACTTTTTCTATTAATTCTTTATATATTGAACTACTTGTTTTTTCATCTTTTAATAGTAGATGATTTTGTCCAATTAACTCCTCTTTTGTATAAGCTGAAA
>JBBRXF010000078.1:0-11427 GCA_038248665.1 Campylobacterales bacterium
CTACGAAGCACCCTATTTTAATTTAAAGAAAGTTATAAATAATGTAAATGAACAATTTGATATTTTGTTTTTAGTTGGTCACAATCCTGGACTTTGTGATTTAGCCAACTTTTTATGTGAAGAATCATTTGAAAATATCCCAACTTGTGGAATTGTGGAAATAGATTTTAACACTAACTCTTGGAGTAATATTTCAAAAGAAAACTCAAAATTAATCTCTTTTGAGTATCCAAAAAAGTATAAATAATTTATACTTTTTTATTTCTTCTAATCAATAAATAAACAAAAAATGGTGCTCCAATAAACGCAGTTACAACACCTATTGGCAAACTTGAATCTGTGTTTAGATTTCTTGAAATTAAATCTGAAAATACCAAAAATATTCCCCCAAAGAAAAATACAGGAAAGAATAGTTTATCAGCACTTTGTTTGTAGATTAGTTTGATAATATGAGGGATAACAAGGCCAATAAAGCCTATAGGTCCCACAAAACTAATACTAATTCCAACACTTAAAGACACCACAATTAAAAGAAGTAAACTTATCTTATTTACATTTAGGCCTTTTAAAAATGCTGTATCATTACAAATAAGTAAAAGTTTAATTTTTTCTTTATTTAAACGTACAATAAAATAAAAAATAGCACTCACAACCATTATAATTAAACCATTTGTAAAACCAACCGTATCCAAACTTCCTAAAGTAAATCTAATTATTGAGTAATTCTCTTGAAGATTACTCATATAAAAAACCAACATCAAAGCTGAACCATAAAAATATGATAAAGAAATTCCAATAAGTAAAATTGAGTTTGTAGAGACTGCAACGGAATTTTTATTTATTCTTTTTGAAATAAAATATAAAATCAAAATAGTAACTATTGAGCCAAAAACAGAAGAGATAGAGATATTTAACATAGGAAAAAACACTATAGCAATGGCTGTAAAAAGCGTAGTTCCACTTGCAATTCCTAAAGTATAAGGAGTAATTAATTCATTTTTAAAAATAATTTGAAATATCAAACCACCTAATGATAAAATTCCACCAACAAAAAAAGCCAACAAAACCCTAGAGACTCTTAAATCCCAAAAAACCATATTTGCGCTATTTGTTGGGTCTAAAACATCTTTTAGATTTAGTGTAATCTCTCCCAAAAATGGTGAAATTGCAAGAATTATAAAAGCTATTACATATAAAGCTATTTTCATAAATTCACCACCAAATGATTTTCTAATTTTAAAATAGTGTTATTGTAAAACTTTTGTAAATTTTCATTTGTAAAAAACTTCTCATGTTCATCAAAGAACTCTATTTTTCCATCTTTTATAAATAAAACTTTATATTTTAGAGCATATGCTAAATCAAGATTATGAGTAATGATTATTTTTTGTTTTAATAAATCGCCATTAAAAATTTCAAAAACCTCTTTTAATCTATTTATATCAAGATTGGCTGTAAGTTCATCAAAAATTGTTATTTGTGCATCATGCATAATACTTGAAGCTAAAAGTAAAAGTTGTTTTTCCCCTGAACTAAAAGCTTTACAATATCTATTTTTTAATTTCTCTAGTTTTAATAAAGAGATTATTTTTTCTATTTTTTCATTATCTACATTTTCAATAGTTGAAAGTTCCAAAAACTCTTTTAAAGTAATATATTCATCAAAAATAGATAGTTTTGGAGGAATATAATTTATAAGTTTTGCTCTTTTTAAATCAGCAATTTTGGCTATATTTTCTCCAAAAAGTTTTACTTTATCATTTGCTATTAGGTTTGATAAAACCTTTGCAAGGGTCGATTTTCCAGCGCCATTTTCACCTAAGACTATTAAGTTTTCATTCTCTTTCAAAGAAAATGAAATATCATGTAAAATGGAACTGCTGTAATTATTTATTTCTAACATTCTCTAAAATCTTTCTAAAATCTTTTATAAAAAGCTCTACTCTTTGGCTTGGAATTCCTGCATAAAGTTTATCTACTGTGTAAATATTATCATTTTTTGCTGCATTTATTGGTAATTGTTTCCAAGCATTTATAATCTCTTTTTGCTCTTCTTCTTTTCCATCTAAAAATGGAGCTAAAAGAACAACAATATCTGGATTCATATTTATTATTTTTTCTGTATTTACAACAGGTTGTGCTGGATTTGAAGAGTTATATGCATTTTGATTTCCACTAGCTTTTATAATATCTTCAAAATATAAAAAATTACCTGTTACATAAATCTGATTTGAAAGGGATTTTTTTGGGCTTATTACAATCAAAATCTTTTTATCTTTTACTATTGAATTTATAGAATTAAGTTCCTTATCAATATTTGCTATAAGCTCTTTTGCTTTCTCTTTTTTATCAAAATAGTTTCCTAAATCATTAATAGTATTTTTTATTGAATCTAAGGTATTCGTTTTATAAATCAAAGTTTTTATACCTAAATCTTTTAGATTTGAATTTAATTTTTCATCATAATCTTGACCAATTACCACAGTTGGTTTTGTTTCAATAATTTTTTCAAGCGAAATATTGTTATAACCGCCAATTTTTAAAACATCTTTTGACTCATCAGGAAAATCACAATGTTTAGTATTAGCAACTACGTTTTTGCCCTCACCCAAAGCAAAAATAATCTCATTTATTGATGGAGAGAGAGTTACAATTCTCTCTTCCGCCAACAAATTTATACAAAAAATCAGTATAAATAAATATCTTTTCATATTAGAAACTAGCCTTTAATCCAATATAAGCACTTCTTTCCTCAGTCGCGTATCCATCAACTGTTTGGTAATATTTATCAAATAAATTATTTACTTTTAAATATGCTTTATATGTTTTATTAATATCATAATTTACTACAGAATTCCAAACTGTATAATTTCCAGTTTCGGCACCTGTTTTATTAACACCATTATATCTATCACCAATATATTGTCCATTTACATTAAAATGAAAATCTTTAATTCCATAATAATCAACTCCAAAACCAACTTGTTCTTTTGCTCGTCTTGCTAACTCTTGTCCATTGTTATCTTCAGCACTTAAAGATGTATAATTCAAGTTTAAGAAAGTATCTTCAAGCACATCTTTTTTATAAGCTAATTCATAACCTTTTAGTGTCGAAATACCATCTATATTTCCATATTTGTATGTATTTGTATCAAAGTCAATCATATCTTCGATTTTTGTATGGAAATAAGTTGCAGAAATACCTTTGTATTCAACTCCTAAATCATAACTTTTACTACTTTCAGGATTTATATCTTTGCTTCCATAAGTTGAATATAAATTATATAAAGTTGGAACATTGTAAGCTGTACCATAATTTGAGCTAACGTTTAATTCATTCCAAACATATTGTTTAACACCTACTTTACCAGTCGTTTTATTATCAAATTTATCATAGGCATCTTTTCTTAATGATTCAGTTATTATTGTTTTACTATCATTAAATTTATTACTATTTGTTATAAACACTGCTTTGTTATCATATTTTTCGTTAAGCTCATTTTTATGTTCAAAAGTTTTGTAATCAGTGCCTAATAACACAAAAGAGTTAGTATTTTGATATGGGATATTAGTTTTTAAACCATACTCATTTACAATTCCATCAAAATAAGATGTTGAATTTGTTGCAGGATAATAGTATTCTCTATCAAAATCAGATCTTTTTACAGAAACATCTGTTGTTGCAAAATTATTTTTATTTTCATATGAAACCGTAGAGAATTGGTCTTTTGTATTTGATGTATTTAATGAATCTCCAGTTGTACCATCAAAATTATTGTCAGCATCTACAATTGTGTGTGATACGTCAATTTTATTTGAATCATCGAAATTATAACCAGCTTTTAAACTTGAAGTTAGATTTTTATATCCATCATCTTCTAAACCTAACTCGTTACCTCTTTTCCCATAATTACGTGAAGATTTTTTTGCAAGGAAAGATGAATAGCCATCAGTATCAGTTTTATATACAGAACCTTTTAAATAATATTTATCTGTTTTATGAGATAAATTCATACCATATTTTTTAGTATCAAATGAACCATATTCAACACTAGCATCACCATGGGTACCAGTTTTTGCACTTTTTGTGATAATATTAATTACACCAGCACTTGCATCTGCACCCCAAATACCACTTTGAGCACCTTTTACAACTTCAATTTGTTCAATATCATCTATCATTAAATGCTCAAATGGAGCACCACTTATACCTGTAATATCATTATATCTTATTCCATCGATTAAAACTAAAATTCTTTTTGAATCATTTCCTCTTAGATAAACAGAAGAAGAAGCACCAAAACTTCCATTACTCGTAAATGAGATACCAGGTATTGTATTTAAAGCATCAACTACACTTGAATAGTGTTTTTCTTCAATGTCTTCTTTAGTAATAATATCAATATTAGAAGTAACATCTTTGATTGATTGAGTTGAATTAGTAGCACTAGTAACTGTGATTGTTTCTAAACTTTGAGCTGAAAAAAGGTTTGTTGTTGCCAGAAGTAAGCTTGCAACTAAGCTTGTAGATATTTTTTTTTGCATTATAAATTTTTCCTAATTTTTATGTTTTATATGTTGTTTGTTGAATATAGTTTGCTTGGTTTTAATTGCTTTAATAGCATTAATTTAGTAATTTTTGGCATCGTATTTGATAAAATAGCATGAATCATGCAGTTAAAAGATTGCAGTTTTCTATTAACTGTAGCTGCTAATATTCCAAAAAAACTAAAGTATTTTCTTGTTTTACTAATCATTATTTCCTCCTTTATAAAATCTAATTTTCATTTTAAATATGACAACTTAAAATTGATTTTGTTGGGTCTACCAAATATTCATATCCTAAATATCCAATATAAAATCCAAATGCTATTACTAATACAGAAGCTAGTTTTATAAATAAATCTCTAAGATTTGATTGTTTAAATAAGCCCACAAAAAATCCAAGTGAAAAAAGTGCAGGAACTGTACTTAAACCAAATATTAACATTACAAAAGCTCCCCAAAAGGCACTTCCAGTACTAGCAGCTGTTATTGCAAATACATATACAAAACCACAAGGAAGCAGACCATTTAACATTCCCAATAGATAAAAACTAAAAAGTGATTGTGAACCCAAAAGTGCTTTAAATGTACTTTGATAAAGTGGTGATTTTGAACAAGTATGTTCTAAAATAGTTAGAAATTTAATTTTTCCAAGAAGAGAAAGTCCTACTAAAATCATTAAAAAACCAGTAATTAATAAAAATATTCCACTTGTCATATTATCGAAAGTTACAACTCCACCAACAAGACCAAATAAAGCCCCTAAAATCATATAAGTTGTAATTCGTCCAAAAGAGTAAAGTAAGTGAGCAAGTGCTTGAACTTGTTTTGTCCAATGGCTTTTTATTTTTGTACTTGAATATGCGATTACAATTCCACCACACATTCCAACACAATGTCCAAATGAACCCAAAAATGCAATTGAAATAATTGTTATTATGCTAATTGTTTCCATTATTTCCTAACAACTCTTTTTTGATATATGGATTTCTAAGACTCTCATTTCTTAACATTTTTAAAGACATCTCTTCAAAACTTATAAAACTATCTTGTTTATTTTCATAAGCTCCAAAACCATAACCCATTGGAGTTAAGTCAGTTCTTGAATACCAAGCACTTCTTCCATCTATATATTTTTTTGTATCTTTGCTCATAACCCAAATTTTTGCACTATCTTTAAATGGTTTATCTTTTAGCCAATTTGCCATTCCACCATGGTCATGGAAAAACCAAGTTTTTCCATCATCGGCAACAACTTGAGAAACAAAGTCCATTTTATCGATAACCATTCCACAATCACTATCTTGATATTTACCAAGAATAATCTCAAGTGGTGTGTGAGTACTATTTCCTTCTTTTAAAACAACCATCTGTTTTTTATTTGACATGGATAAAAATATTATAATTATTACTGCTATGATTATGATTAATGTGATAAAGGGTAAGATTTTTTTCATTGAAACTCCAAAATAGAATCGGTATTATAGTCATTTGAATATAAATTTTAGTTTATTTTTAACATAAAAAAAGGCTCCGTACGGGAATTTACGAAGCCGTGTTTAAATCTATTTTAGTGTATAGGATACCAAATAAATGTATTTAGTAGTAGGAGGATTTAATATAAATATCCTATGAAAGTAATTCTATCAATTCAATTATTAAATTAAGATAAAAGTTATCCTCTTTAATTACTTTTTTTCATTTTTTTTAATCATACTTTAGAATTTAAAGAATATAATACTAATTAATATAATAAATAAGGATTTAATATTTATGCGTTTGATAATGTTTGATATGGATGGAACACTCATAGATAGCGGTTATGCTATAACAAATACTATAAATTATGTGAGAGTTAATCTAGGTTTTGAGAAATTAGAAAAAAACTATATTTTAGAAAAAGTAAACGACCCATCTATAAATTCAGCTGAATTTTTTTATGGAACAAAAGAGTTTACACAACAACAAACAAAACTTTTTGAAGAATACTACAATCAACACTGTTTAAGTGATTTGGTTGTTTATGATGGAATTGCAAAATTACTTGAGAGTTTAAAAGATGATTTTATACTGGCCGTTGCAACTAATGCAAATTCTCAATATGCCCATAAAATGCTCAATCATGTGGGACTTGGTCATCATTTTAAAACAATTTTAGGTTATGACAGCGTAAAAAATCCAAAACCACATCCAGAAATGGTACATAAGATTTTAGATATTCATAATATTTCAAATTTTAATGCTCAATTAATCGGAGATTCACATAAAGATATAATGGCTGCTACAAAAGCAGGCGTTGATTCAGTTCTAGTAAATTGGGGTTTTTCAAACCATGAAAAAGATGCTATTGAAACGGTTGAAGAGTTAGAAAAAAGAATATTTGATAAGTTCAAATAAAATTTGTTGGATTAAAAATGTTTGAGAAAATTAAAAGATTATTTATAAAAGAGACTTTCCCTTGTATTGTTTGGGATGGAAAAATCATGAGATATTTAACTCTAAGCCAAAAACAAATAGACCAAATGACTAAACAAGGTTTAAGTATCACAAAAAAAGAGGAGTGTTAAAGTTCAATGAACTTATACTCACCCTCTTTTAAGTCTTCAACTGTAAATCCACTAAAACTCACCCTATGAAGTGTTAGCACCCTATTTCCAACGGCTGCAAACATTCTTTTTACTTGATGATATTTCCCCTCACAGATTTCTAATCTTACGTGAGTTTCTCCTAAAACTTCAAGAGTTGCTGGAAGTAGTGGTTTTTTCTCACCATTTAACATAACTTCACCACTTGCAAAAATCTCTTTTTCATCACCTTTTAATGGAACTGCTAAAGTTGCTTCATAAACTTTTGAAACATCACTTTTTGGGCTTGATAATTTATGATTTAAAGCTCCATCATCAGTTAAAATAATTGCACCCGTTGTATCAACATCAAGTCTACCAATAGTTGCAATTTTTGGATTTCTTCTATTCCATCTATTAGGAATTAAAGCATAAATTAAACTTCCTGCATCATTGTGTGAGCAAATAAATCCTGAGGGTTTATTTAGTAAAATAGTAATTGTTTCAGGGTCAAGTGGTTCATTATTAACTTTTATATCATTGTGATAAGCTTTTATTGAAGGGTCAAAAACTCTTGTATCTTTTACATAAAGTTCATAAATTCGTAAAAATTTCTTCGCTTCACTTCTTGTGCAATAACCTAAACTTGATAGATGTGCATCAACTCTTTTATAACTATTTTGCATATATTAAAATCTCTTTTTTTTAAAATTAGTTTGGATATTAACATCTTTTCATATAAAATACAAATATGAAACTAATTAATAAAAAATATGCCGTCTATTTACTGGACGATGATAACTTTGATTTTCCAACTCTTGATATGATGAAAGATGATTTAGTAGCTATTGGTGGTGATTTTCATCCCCAAAGATTACTAAATGCCTATGAAAATGGGATTTTTCCTTGGTATATAGATGACTACAATTATATTCATTGGTTTAGTCCACAAAAAAGAATGGTTCTAAAACCAAATGAGATGAAAGTATCAAAGAGTCTTAAGAAATCAATACAAAACAGAGGTTTTGTAATAAAATCAAATGAAAACTTTGAAGCGGTTATTCGTGCATGTTCTGATATAAAAAGAAAACATGAAAATAGCACGTGGATTAGTGAAGAGTTTATTCAAGCTTATACAAACTTACATAATTTAGATATTGCTTTTAGTATTGAGTGTTATTTAAATGATGAATTAGTTGGTGGACTTTATGGACTTTTAATTGGTAATATTTTTTGTGGAGAAAGTATGTTTGCAAAAGTAACTGATGCTTCAAAAGTCGCTTTTTATCATCTTTGCCAACAGGCACAAGAAAATGGTATAAAACTTATAGATTGCCAAGTCTATAATGACCATTTAGCAAGTTTGGGAGCCTATGAGATAAGTAGAGTTGATTACTTCAATATACTAAGTAATAGTTTTTAAGTGTAAAAATGTTACTTTTTTCTATATTTTTGTAAACTATCTACCTATTTTAATCAATTGCTACGTGCTTCCTACTATTTTATTTTATAATATCCCATATTTCAATAAGTATAAGGTAAAAAAATGAGTGAAGATATAAAAAGAGAAAAATCTCTTACAATGACTATGTTAATGACTCCAGATAAAGCAAACTTTTCTGGGAAAAATGTTCACGGTGGTGAAATTTTAAAAATGTTAGATCACGTTGCATATGCTTGTGCAGCTAGATATACAGGTATGTATGCAGTAACATTATCAGTTGACATGGTTTTATTTAAAGATCCAATTAAAATCGGTTCACTTGTTACTTTTCATGCCTCTGTAAATTATACAGGAAGAACATCTATGGAAATTGGTATTAAAGTAATTTCTGAAGATATTAAAGACCATACAATCAAAAATACAAATGTTTGTTATTTTACTATGATTGCTGTTGATGAAGCTGGTAAACCAGCACCAGTTCCTAAATTAGATTTAGTTACTGAAGACGACAAAAGAAGATATAACGATGCTATTCAAAGAAGAGAGATTAGAATGTCTTCAAGACACTCAAAATAATCATTTTTAACCATAAAAAAAGGGGAAGATTTTAAAATCTTCCCCTTTTTTATTTCAAAATTTCAATGAAATATATTAAGCCTCTTTAGACTCAATATACTCTTCATAACTTCCTTTGAAATCAATTATTGTTCCACCTGGTTGGATTTCAATAATTCTATTTGCGAATGCATCTAATAATTCCCTATCGTGAGAAACACAAATAACAGAACCTTGATATTCTAATAATCCCTCACCAAGTGCAATAATTGCTTCAAGGTCAAGGTGATTTGTTGGTTCATCTAAAACTAGGAAATTTCCTTGTTCTAACATGATTTTAGAAAGCATCATTCTATGTTTTTCTCCCCCTGAACATGAGTTTACTTTTTTCTCTTGCTCTTGACCGTTGAATAACATTCTTCCAAGACAATTTCTAATTTCTGAAATATCAGCATCTCTATCACAGTTTCTTAACCAATCATAAAGTGTAATATCACCCTCAATTATATCAGTTGCATTTTGTGGAAAATATGAGTTTTGAATAGTTGCACCCCATAAAACTTCTCCACTATCAGGTTTTAAATTACCTTCTAAAATTTCACAAAGAGTAGTTTTACCAATACCATTTGTTCCAATTAAAGCAATTTTATCACCTTTGTCAACTGTAAATGAAATATCATCTAAAACAACATTTCCATCATAAGCTTTACAAACATTTTTAACAGTTAAAAGCTCTTTACCAACTTCTCTTTTTTGTTTAAAGATAATTGATGGATCACGTCTGCTTGATACTTGAATTGAACCAATATCAAGTTTATCAAGTTGTTTTTGTCTAGAAGTTGCTTGTTTTGCTTTTGAAGCATTTGCACTAAATCTAGCGATGAATTTTTCAAGTTCATCTTTCTCTTTAAGTTTTTTACCAACATCTTTTTCATTTTGTTTAGCAATTAATGTTGAAGCAATATACCAATCATCATAAGTTCCAGTGAACTCTCTGATTTGTTTAAAGTCAACATCTAAGATATGTGTACAAACAGCATTTAAAAAGTGTCTATCATGAGAGATAACTACCATTGTTCCATCGTGATGTTGTAATTGATTTTCTAACCAACCAATAGTTGCAATATCAAGGTTATTTGTAGGCTCATCTAGAAATAAAACATCTGGTTTTGGATATAAAACTTGTGCTAATAAAACTTTAAATTTATTACCACCAGTTAAAGTACTCATCAAATCTTGATGTTCAGCAGCTGGAAATCCTAAATCTTCTAAAATTCTTGTGATTTTTACATCATATTCATAAGTTGGATCTTCTTCACAACAAATAATTTCAAGTTCAGCAAGTCTATCATTTATTTCATCAGTAAATTCAGGACTCATATAAAGCTCTTCTTTTTCTTTTACTGCATCATGTAATCTTTTGTTCCCTAAAAGAACAGCATCAAAAATTGTATTATTTTCATAGGCAAATTGATTTTGTGATAATGTTCCTACTTTTTTACCATTTTGAACTTGTACTTCACCCTCAGTTGCATCTTCTTGCCCTGATAATATTTTTAAAAATGTAGTTTTACCAGCACCATTTGCACCGATTAAACCATATCGTTTTCCAGTATCTAATTTTAAATTTATGTCTTGAAATAAAACTCTAGCACCGAAAGCTTTTTTAAGATTGACAGTTTGAACCATATTATAATTCTCTCCATTTATTTTATTTATTCATGTATTGATTTCGCGATTATATCTTAAAAAATCTATTTAAGACTTAATTTAAGCTCTTAAATCTCTTTTTCAAATGCTAGTCTCATAATTTCATCTTCACTTAAATGTTTCATTCTAGTATCATCTTCAGGAGGATATTTAACTAGTAAAACTTTTTCTTTTAATTCATCTAAACGATATTTCGTTAAATTCTTAATAAGATTATCATTTATCATCTCTTGTGATAATGTCGCTTGTTCAAGCATTTTTGTAATAACATTTTCAAGATTCTTTCTTGTCTCTTCAAATGCCTTTTCTTCATCCGTTAAAGAGATATATTGTTTTTCCAAATATTTCATAACCAAATCAGCTGGATATTTATATGTTGTAACACCTTTATAAACATACTTCTGACATTTTATGTTTGCAATAGGAACTCCTGTAAAAACATATCCAAGTACAGTATTTATCCCTTCTAAATCTTTTAAAGGATTGTGAGAACAAATAAAATCTTCTTTAACTAAAGTTGGAGAAAATTCCAATGATGTAATATTATTATGTAAAATAACAAAACTTCCACCAACCTCTTTTGGTCCACCTTTTAATGAGTGTATCTCA
>JBBRXF010000079.1:0-11364 GCA_038248665.1 Campylobacterales bacterium
GAAGCCGGAGAGTCAATTGATGATTTTTTAGAGGGATTTCCAACTGTAACTAGGGAGCAAGTAATTGCTCTGTTGGAAGAGGCTAGAGCCGATAACTAACCATAAAAATTATCATCTAATATCTGCTCAAGAGAAAATGGACAAACATTAGGATATTCACTAACATCAGGAATTCGCACCCCCAAAGCAGCAAATTTACTTTCCTTAATTGCTAATTTACAAGCTTGAGGATAGGCTTTCTCAATTGCTTGAACCAGAAAACTTTTTAAAGAAGGTGTATCTTCTAAACTGCTTAAAACTCGCTGGCGATGTTCAATGATTGAATTATACCAACTGATTTTCATAGTATCTGGAGCATCAAATTGCACCTTCACCTTTAGCAAGTGAGCTAACAAGCCCATTTTTAGATAATTTAAGTGAAGAATATACAAAAAACTTATCTAATAAAGTTAAATGGGTATGTGAAAAATTTAAAGATTCATCATATGAAAATATAAAACAATTTGTTTTAGAGAATAAATCAAAATGGGGTAGTGAAATATCATATTGTACAATAGGATTAATTAATGAATAAATATGGATTTTTTATAAAAAGATTAGAACTAAGTGGTTCTAATGTTGAAACAAAAACTATTCAGTTTGAAAAAGGATTAAATGTAATTTTTGGTTCATCAGATACTGGAAAAACTTTTATATTTCAATGTATTAATTATATGTTGGGTGGAACTACTCCACCGAAGTACATACCTGAATCAGAAAATTATAATCTTGTAGGATTACTAATTGAAACAAGTGAAGGTAAAACGTACAAACTAGAACGAAGTTTGAAAGGTGGAAACTTTAATTTATTTGATGAAAATGATGCTTTTCTTAAAGATTTAAATGAAGCAAATGATAAGAGGGTTAATAAAGAAACAATTTCAAGTTTTTTACTTGAAATTTGTAATATGTCAAATAAAGAAATTAGAAAAAATCAATCTGGTGAAAAACAAAATCTATATTTTCAAGATATTCATAAATATTTTTTGATTAATGAAGAAAAAATTATTACTGAAAAATCTATAATTTCAGAAAAGCCAGAAAGAAATTTTAATGCATTAGCAACATTTGAAAAAAATGTATTAAAGTATTTAATAACTGGAGAAGATGATAATTCCATTGTATCAAGCCAAAAAGATGATAGTATTGATTTCAAAAAAGGAAAGCTTGAACTATATAATGAACTTATAAGTCAACTTAATGAAAATTTGAAAGATTCTGGGTATGAAAAAATTGATGAACAAATTGAAAAATTAGATAACTCTATTAAAAACTACAAAGAAAAATATCTAAGTTCAAAAAATGAACTAAATAAATATGACACAGAAAAAGATAGTTTGGTTAAGACAATATATTTAGAGGAAAATGAGTTAATTAATAAGCAAGAGATACTTACTAGAGCTCAGTTACTTAGAAAACAATATATTAGTGATATTGCTAGATTAAAAGCAACATTAGAAGCTGGACAATATCTTAATGATACTCAAAGTAGAAATTGCCCTGTATGTGACTCAAATATAGAAGAGGTAGTTAATATCCCAGAACTCACAATGGCAACAAATGCTGAAATTGTGAAGATAAATTTATTATTAAAAGAGCTAGAAGAAAGTCAAAAAATATATATATCTGAAAAAGATGAAATAGAGAATAGTTTAAAATCAAACAAAAAACATTTAAGTGAAATAGTTGTTAAAATTCAAGATGAAATAAAAGTTTTTTTAGAGGATTTATCCAAAAATATCAAAATATATTCTGATAAAAAACAAGAATTATCTAGGGTAAAAACATTAAAAGAAAAACTAGATGAGTATATTCAAAAAAGAGATGCAATAAATGTTACTCATAAGAAAAAAAGTGCTTCCAAAGTTGTTTTTCAAGAGTTAACAAGTGCTTTAATGGCTCCTATTGTTCAAGAGATAGAAGACATATTAAAAGCAATTAGTTTTGATAATCCTAAAGACCCAAAAATTGGATTTTCTGAAACATTGGTTGATTTTGTGATTGAAACTAAAAATAGAAAAGATTATGGTAAAGGATATAGAGCAATTTTATATGCTTCTTTTGTAATTGCTTTGTTGCAATATTTTAGAAATAAATCTTTTCAAATTGGATTTGTTTTAATTGATTCCCCATTGAATCCTTATAAAGCAGATGAAACAAAAGATGATGGTGTAGTACCAAATAATCTAGCAGATAATTTTTATAAATATCTTTATGAAAATGTAAAAAATGAACAAGTAATTTTAATAGAAAATACTTCATTACAAAATGAATTAAAAGATAAAGTAACTCATTATGAATTTAATAGAGGAAATGGATTTTTGCCAAAAATAAATAAAAAATAATATAAGAGAAGAATTATGCAATTAACTTTTTATACAAAACCAAGAAATTTTAGAATACCTGAGACTAGTATCTTATCTGTATACCTAATAATAGACAATTGGAATGATTTTACTTATCGTACATTGTATCAAATAGTTCTTTTTGATGAGAATGGACACAAACACGATTTAGGATATATAAAGATTGCAAATTTTGGACAAACTACAAGTGAAAGAATAGAGTTAGAAGAAGAATTTGAAGAACTCGATGATAGATTTTTTTCATTGGGACAAAGTTCTGATTATTATGTAACAATACAAAGTTTAAATCCACGATTGAAAGAATTGTTTTTAATAAAAATAAAAGATATTATTGCTGATGAAAGTTTACGGGTAAGAGCGTTAGAAGAAGAAGTTACAAGGACATCACTATTAAGAGATACTAGTATAGTAACTATTCAAGGACAATACAGAAGAATATTAGATGGTGGGGCAATTTTAACTCCATATAATTTTAAATATAAAACCATACAGAGTGATAATGAAGCAGGTTATAGCTTAATATTTAATGTTGATCATGAAAGTTATCCACCCACTAATATACATGTTTTAATTGGTAGAAATGGTGTAGGTAAAACTCATTTACTTAATAATATGGTTAAGAGCTTTTTAGAATTTGATGATTCTAAAGGTAGTTTTGAGTTACTTCAAGATGATTTGGGAGATACTGGAGATTTTTTTTCTCGTGTTGTTTCTGTCTCATATAGTGCATTTGATCCATTTAAACCATATTCAGAAGAAGAATATCCAAGCTATTCTTATATTGGATTAAAAAAAACCGTTAATAATACAACAAAAAATCATGACGACTTAGCACAAGAGTTTTTAGATAGTGTTCAACATTGTTTTAGTGTTGGGAAAAAAGAAAAATGGCTTAATGCAATGCAAAGTTTAGAGTTATCTACTTTGTTTAGTGAAATAAATATTTCTCAAATTGCGGATGCTTCTTTGAATACTCAAGGAATAATTAGATTATTTAAACGATTAAGTTCAGGACATGCAATAGTGTTATTAACACTTACTAAACTTGTTGAAAAAGTTGAAGAAAAAACACTAGTATTATTAGATGAACCTGAAGCACATTTACATCCGCCTCTTTTATCAGCTTTTATTAGAGCTTTATCTGATTTATTGGTAAACAGAAATGCAGTTGGAATTATTGCTACTCATTCACCAGTAATAGTACAAGAAGTACCTAAAAGTTGTGTTTGGAAATTAAAAAGGTTCCAATTAGAAGCAGGAGCTGAAAGATTTGACCAAGAAACTTTTGGTGAAACTATAGGGAAAATAACTCGTGAGGTTTTTGATTTAGAGGTAAATGATTCTGGATTTTATAAATTACTTCATACAGATGTAAATAGAGGAATGACCTATGAACAAATTATTAATAAATATAATGATCAATTAGGTTTTGAAGCTAGGTTATTAATAAGAGCATTATTAAACAATAATACAGATGAAGATGATGAGGAATTAATATAATGAGAGTGATTCCTAAGCCAAATATTTCTCCTATTAGAACTTATATTAGATGTTATTCAAGCTATAGACAACCAACAAAAAATAATTTTAGAAATATTATAAATTTTATTACTGCGCAATCACAAGAATATGATCAAAGAGCAATAAATAAAAATTTATATACTTTTTCAGTACATACTAATGTGCACGGTAATATTACAAAAGATGAAATGATTAAATTATATAATGATAAAATGGTTAAACATCCTAGCGTTCGAAAAGTGTATGATAAACTGATGGCATTGCCCACTTTAAGTCGATGTCCTTATTGTGGTATAAGTAGTGTAAGAAATCTTGATCATTTTTTGCCTGAAACAAAATTTCCAACTTTTTCAGTTTTACCATACAACTTAGTTGCTAGTTGTAGAGATTGTAATTTTGATAAATCTACTAGTTATGCAGTTACTCAAAATACACAAACTTTGCATCCGTATTATGATGATTATACAAATGATCAATGGCTTTATGCAAGAGTAGTACATACTTCTCCAGTTTCAATGCAGTTTTATATAAATACTCCTGCAAATTGGCTTCAGCTAGATATAGATAGAGTTCAAGCACATTTTAATGGTTATGATTTATCTACAAGATTTACTATTGAAGCATCAAATACACTAGCCAATTTAAGAGAAGAGTTTCTTTTATATAATACAAGTTCTTTGGATATTCAACAAGAATTAGAAAAAAAAGCAAGAAGTTATGAGAACAGATATAAAAATTCTTGGGAAACAGCTATGTATCAAGCACTTTATCAAGATCAATGGTATTGTAATGGAGGATATATATAATGAATAACTATATTCCATTATACAAAATAACTTCAAAAATGCAAAAATTATCAACACAAACAAGTGAAGAACTCACAAAACTTCAATTTACTAGTATTGAAAAAGTAAATTCAATAATTAAGTTTATGCTTGAGATGATATTCAAATCTATTCAAAGCACTTTAAAAAGTGACCAAAAAAGTAACTATAAAAGTGACCAAAAAGTTTTAGCACTTATGAAAGAAAATAGTAAAATCACTATCTATGAACTGATGGAAAAACTCTCTATGAGTGAATCAGGGATAAAAAAAGTAATTAAAAAGCTGAAAGATAAAAATATCATAAGTAGAGTCGGAAGTCTAAAATCTGGTCATTGGGAAATAAATCATGGGTAAATTTACAGAAGAAAAATTAGAGTTAGCATTTATAGAGTTACTTGGAAATCAAGGTATCACTTATCAGTTTGGAAAAGAAATAGTTAGAAATGAAAGTGAAGTTTTACTAGAAGATGATTTAAAGGAGTATCTAAAAAATAGATATAAAACTGAAAATATTACTGATAGCGAAATCACTCAAATTGTTAGAAAACTTCACTCTTATCCAGCAAGTGATTTGTACGACTCTAACAAATCTATAATGAAACTAATTTCTGATGGATTTATTCTAAAAAGAGAAAAAGCTGATGATAAAGATATTTATATCGAATTTATCAATTATGAAGATGTAAACTCAAACAACTTTAAAATTGTAAATCAACTTGAAATTATGGGCTATGAAAAAAGAATACCTGATGGAATACTGTATATAAACGGTATTCCATTAGTTGTATTTGAGTTTAAAAGTGCCATAAGAGAAGAAGCAACTATCCATGATGCGTTTATACAACTTACCGTTAGATATAGAAGAGATATTCCAGAGCTTTTTAAATATAACGCATTTTGTATCATAAGTGATGGTGTAAACAATAAATCAGGTTCATTCTTTTCTCCTTATGAGTTTTTTTATGCTTGGAGAAAAATCACTGGAAATGAAATAGATGTAGATGGAATTGCATCTATGCACTCAATGATTCAAGGAATGTTTGATAAAGAGCGATTAGTAGATATTATCCATAACTTTATTTATATGCCTGATAAGTCAAAAAAAGAAGAAAAAATAGTTTGTCGTTATCCTCAATATTACGCTACTAGAAAACTATATGAAAATATAAAAGTTCATCAAAAACCTCACGGTGATGGAAAAGGTGGTACATACTTTGGAGCTACTGGTTGTGGTAAAAGTTTTACTATGCTTTATCTTGCAAGAATGCTGATGAAAAGCATACATTTCTCAAGTCCAACAATCATACTAATAACAGATAGAACAGATTTAGATGTACAGTTAAGTGGACAGTTTTCAAATGCAAAAGGTTTTATTGGTGATGATGGAATAGTAAGTGTTGAAAGTAGGGAAGATTTAAGAACAAGACTAAGAGGTCGTCAAAGTGGTGGAGTATTTTTAACTACTATTCATAAGTTTACAGAAGATATTGAAATTCTAAGTGATAGAACAAATATTATTTGTATTTCTGATGAAGCCCATAGAAGTCAAATTAACCTAGACCAAAAAGTAAAAGTTACAGAAGAGGGTGTTAAAAAAACTTATGGTTTTGCAAAATACTTGCATGACTCACTACCAAATGCTACTTATGTAGGATTTACTGGAACTCCAATAGATGCAACACTTGATGTGTTTGGTGATGTAATAGATAGTTATACTATGACAGAATCAGTTAGAGATGAAATCACTGTAAGAATAGTATATGAAGGACGAGCTGCAAAGGTATTACTAGATAACTCAAAATTACATGAGATAGAAAAATACTATGATGAATGTGCAACTCTTGGAGCAAATGAACATCAAATAGAAGATAGTAAAAAAACTATGGCAAATATGAGTAAGATTCTTGGTGATCCAGATAGAATAAAAGCAATAGCAAAAGATTTTGTGGAACACTATGAAAAAAGAGTAGAAGAGGGTGCAACACTAAAGGGAAAAGCTATTTTTGTATCTAGTTCAAGACCTATTGCTTATGCACTATTTAAAGAACTAATAGCACTAAGACCATCTTGGAATGAATCAAGAGTTTGTGATGAGGGTGTGGAGCTTAGTGATAAAGACAAAAAAGAGATTTTTCCACTTGAAAAACTAAAAATGATTATGACTCGAAATAAAGATGATGAAAAAGAGTTGTATGAAACACTAGGAACTAAAGAGTACAGAAAAACTTTAGATACACAGTTTAAAAATGAAAAATCAAACTTTAAAATAGCTATTGTTGTTGATATGTGGCTTACTGGGTTTGATGTGCCATTTTTGGACACAATATATATAGATAAACCTATACAAGAACACAATCTAATCCAAACTATTTCAAGAGTAAATAGAAAGTATAAAACAAAAGAAAAAGGCTTAGTTGTTGATTATATAGGTATAAAAACTGCTATGAATAAAGCTTTAAAACAGTTCTCACAAATAGATAGCCAAAACTTTGAAGATATAAATGCTTCAATAGTTGTAGTTCGTGACCAGTTAGATTTATTAGCTAAGTTGTTTCACAAATTTGATAATAATAAATATTTTAGTGGAAGTGCAACTGAGCAACTTGAATGTTTAAATTATGCAAGTGAATTTGTACAGCTTACAAAAGAGCTAGAAACTAGATTTATGTATATAGTAAAAAGGCTAAAATCAGCCTATGATATTTGTTGTGGTAGTGAAGAGTTTATACAAAATGAAAAAGATTATATTCACTTTTATTTAGCCATTCGTTCAATCGTAATTAAACTTACTCGTGGTGATGCTCCTGATACTGCACAAATGAATTCAAAAGTTATAAAAATGATTGAGGAAGCACTAAAAAGTGAAGGTGTAGAGGAAATATTTAAACTTGGAAGCGAAGAAGAAACACAGATTGATATTTTCGATGAAGATTATATAAACAAAATAAATAAAATCAAACTACCAAATACAAAAATAAAACTATTACAACAACTTTTAGCAAAAGCCTTAGAAGAGTTTAAAAAAGTAAATAAAGTAAAAGCAGTTGATTTTTCTAAAAAGTTTACTGCACTTGTTGAAAAATACAATGAAAGAAAAGAAGAAGATGTACTTGTCAGTGAAGTCTTAAATGACTTCACTGATGAGATTATTGACCTTTATCACGCATTGCAAAAAGAGAAAGAATCATTTGGTGATTTAGGAATAGACTTTGAAGAAAAAGCTTTTTACGATATTTTAAAAGCAATAGCTATTAAATATGATTTCTCATATCCAGAAGATAAACTTCTATCACTTGCTAAAGAAGTAAAAATTGTAGTTGATGATAAATCAAAATATACAGACTGGAATATAAGAGAAGATATAAAAGCAGAGTTAAAAGTGGATTTGATAATACTTTTGACAAAACATGGTTATCCACCAATCACAAAAGATGAAGTGTTTAAAGAGATTTTTGAACAAGCTGAGAATTTTAAGAGGTTTAGATAATAAATCTTTAGAAAAATAAAAATGAGTCATTTTTGAGTCATTTGATAAGGTATAATAGTATAAATTCAAAATGGATTTAATATGTCCCATGACAAAATAGCAATGAGATTAGCTTGTATACTTACAAAACTAAACAATGGTGAATGTTTTACAGCGGAAGAAATATCAAAAGAGTTTGATATTTCTATTAGAACTATACAAAGAGATTTAAACAAAAGATTAATTTACCTTCCTATTATAAAAGAAAATAATCATTATTCAATGCAATCTTATGCTCTTGGTAAACTAAATTTTGAAGATATAAAAAACTTTGCATCAATTAGTGGTGTAAAATCTTTATATCCAATATTAAATAATGGTTTTATATCTGATATTCTAAATGTAAAACTTAATAATGCTTATCTTGTTAAAAATCAAGGATTTGAAAATATTTCTCAACATCAAGATTGGTTTAATAAAATAAGTGCAGCAATTCTTAAAACAAGCCCTATAGAATTTACCTATAAAGAAAAACATAGAGTTGCAAATCCATATAAATTAGTTAATAATGAAGGTATTTGGTATCTTTTTGCAGAAGAAAATGAACAACTTAAAAGTTTTACATTTTCTAAAATTAAACAATTCTCTTGGACTAATGAATCAAATGTATTTACTCCTAAAAAAGATTTTTTAGATAAAATCTCTCAAAATGATACAAATTGGTTTTCACAAACACTTATTGAAGTAATCTTAGAAGTAGATAATGTTGCAAAAGAGTATTTTTTTAGAAAAGACATTTTACCAAATAAACAAATATTAGAACAAAATGATAACTATTTTACAATCTCTACAAAAGTATCTTATGACGATGAAATCCTAAAAGTTGTTAAATACTGGATTCCATATATCAAAATTATCTCTCCTTCATATTTACAAGAAAAATTTACAAATATTTTAAAAGATTATCTAAAAACGACACAACCATGTAATAAGGAATGTAATACTTCTTAAAATATAAATAAGGAGTTTATTATGTTACCTTTTATTTTAGGTGGTGTGGCATTAGCAGTTACAGGTTATGGAATAGGAAAACTTTTTGAAGATGATATTTCAAAAAGTTCATTAGATAGTTATTCACTATCTGATTTAGTAGATGTAATAGATAGATTTGAAAATATAAAATATAAACTTTATGAAACAACGTTAAAAGAGTTGCAAACAGCACTTTTCGAGATAAAAAATCTTGAAAAAGATAGTGAAATATTAGTATGTGAATCAACTGATAATCAATATGATTCTTTAACTCTAAGTGATGATATAGAAAATCAAGTAGATAAATATATAACACTACTAGAAAAAGCACAAAATTCAATATCTATACAGCTTGATAACCTTGATGAATTAATTATGAAATCAAATGATTATGAAGTTTATAACGATGAAGAAAAAGAAGTTGTACAAAAGTTAATTGATTTAAATAATATGATAGTAAATACAATCAATTCTAAAATAACTTTAGATGATGAAACTATTGCTAGAGATCTTTTAAGAGCTTTTATAAAAATCGAAGTAGTTTTTAAATGATTTTGTTATATCAATATAGTAGAACAAATAATACGGTATTTGAGAACATTTTTACCAATGATTTTGTAAAGTAGTTCGGGTGTAATATTTTGTATTATTCTACTAAAGTATTTAAAAAACTAATTAGAATGGTTCATTTTTTGAACTATTTTACAAAATGAATGAGAGGATTGAATAATGCCTGTAAAACCAAATCCATATAAGTTTGTCTGTTCCGAATGTGGATATACGAAGGTCATAAGCCCCAAAAGTGATGTTTTAAATCCTATGGATTTAATGTCAATTTGTCCTAAATGTAAAGCAATGATGGATAAAAAAAGTTTAAATTTACTAGATAATGTTTTTAGTTTATTTAAATAACTAATAATAGGAAATAAAATGCACGAAAATAATATATTAAAAATTCAAGATGAAACAATAAAAATAATTTCTGAAATTCAGAAGTTACTTCAAAATTCAGAAAGTTTAAAAAAAGAATATTTTCCAACTTTAGATAATGAAAGAAAAAAATTAGAGAATTTAGAATTTGTTATTTCTATTGTAGGGACAGTTAAAGCAGGGAAATCCACAACTATAAATGCTATCGTAGGACAAGAAATATTACCAAACCGTTCATTTCCCATGACAACATTACCAACTCTAGTAACACATAAAGAAGGACAAATTGAACCATTTCTAACTATGCCAAAGTATAAAGTATTAAATAGTTTTCTTAAAAAAGTAATAGAAGAACTGAAAAATGACAAAAAAACTAAAAATGCAATATTTTTAAAAGATTCTCAAGGACAAGAAATTGTAAAAGAATTATCTACAAAAGATTTCGAATTTAAAAATTTTTATAAAAATAGAGAAGAAATTTTTGAGTTTTTAAAAATACTTAATGACTTAATGAGATTAGCAAAGGATTTAGGATTGAAACCACCTTACGATGAATTTAAGGAAATTGATGAATTACCAAGAATAGAGGTGGAATTTTATTATCTTAAAAATATGAAAAATGTTCATAGTGCAAGATTATCTTTATTGGATACCCCAGGACCTGATGAATTTGGTCATTCAGAAGAGTTGAAAAATATATTTACTACACAACTAAAACAATCTTCAGCAATAATACTTGTTATGAACTATACAGTAATTAATAATGAAGGTGCTGGAAAAACAAGAGAAGAAATACAAGAAATTCAAAAACTAATAGAAAAAGAGCATCTTTTTGTAGTAGCTAATAAATTTGATGAAAGAACTAGTAAAGATCCTGATTATGAACAAACAAAACAAAATATTTCAAAATCAATGTTTAATGAAACTATAAAAGAAGATAATATATTTCCTTTATCTTCAAAATGGGCATATCTAGCAAACTTAGGAAATAGAGAACTTGAACTAAATAATAAAATTGATAAGAATTTATCCTGGGCAGAAGATTTTGGTAAAGAGGTTTTAGGTGATTTATGGGAAGATGATATTGAAGATATAGAAAGAATTAAAAAAATATGTAATAAAAAATATGAAAATTCATATTTTCAAGAACCACTTAATAAGATAATTATTCATGGGTATAGTAA
>JBBRXF010000080.1:0-11139 GCA_038248665.1 Campylobacterales bacterium
AATGAAATTAAAGCAGCTGATATGATAGAAGATGCAATAAAAGCAGCATTAAAAGATGGATATAGAACAAAAGATTTAGCTTCATTTGATGCTAAGGAAGTTTTAAATACTACTGCTATGGGTGATTTGATTATTAAGTATGCTATTAGAGATTAAATTTAGCAACAAAGAAATTATATATATTCTAAAACTAACTTCAAATATACGAAAACTATTATTTATTTTTCCAACTCAAAAAGAAAAATATCTTTCCTAGTTTTCGTTTATTAATTAAAATATCTAAGTTTCATCAGGAGTCGATAAAAACCACTTAGATTTAAATCCTAATTCCTCTTCCTTCTCTAAAACAATATAACATTCAAGTCCCCTATTAGGATTATCAACTTTAACAAAATCTCTTTTATTCTTAATAATCTCTTTCTTTGCTAATTGGCATATCAATTCTTCAAAAGCATTATTCTGAGAACTCCATATATTTTACATTATAGAAAATTAATATAAAGTTGCATTATTAACAAAGTACTATATTATAGTACTTTGTAAGATATATATGATTTTACATTTCAATATAATTAAGTTTAGTATAATAATTAAAACTTTAATTTATGAACTGCATATCTAATAGTTTGACTAATATCTGAATGATCCATTAATCTCATTATTGTATATATAGGTGTTTCTGCAATTGCTAATTGAGAAGCGAATGTATGTCTCAAAGTATGAATCACTACCCTTCTTTTACTATCTTCAGGCTTTAATCCTTGATTAAATAATTTATCAAATATTGGCTGTAATACCTTATTTATTGAATTTCTATTTAGTTCTTCGGCTGAACTATTTACAAGATAATCAATTGGACTAAGATTTTCAATTCTTTTAGCAATTAACTCTCTATAACTAGGATGAATATACCCGTTATATGTTCTATTTGCTTTATGATTTTAAATTATTACAGTATTTGAGTTCAGATTAATATCGGCTTTTGAAATTGTTAAAACACTTCTGAGCCTTGCACCAGTAGATAAACTAAGAGCTAAAAATATTTTAATATTTTCTGTCACATTATCATTTATTAATCAATACCTTTTAAATTCTAAATAAAAACTCAACCATTAAAAATATTACCATCCCCTTATTTAATCAAAAAATTCTATTATTTATTGTAATATTCGCAAAATATAACAAAAAATGTTAACTCTAATTAAAAAACTAAATACATGGATAAGAAAAAAGGAACGTAAATGAAAAGATTTTTAAAAATAGGATTGTTTGTAATTGCAACATCTATTTTTTTTGCTGCTTGTGCAACTAAACCAACTCAAAAAACTGTTGAAAAACCAAAGGCAAAAACAACTATTACTGATGTTTTAAATAACTCATTTGTATATGATTCTAATCAAAAATTATATAGAACAAAATCTCCAATAACTAAACAAGAAGAGAGTAATGCTTTATTCTCTAAATTTGCAAATTTCTGTTCAGAAAAAAATGGTAAATTAGTTTTTACAACTTATTATATTAATAGACATTACGCTAATGCTTATTCTAATAATATTGCAAATGCTTGTGAGATAGATAATCAGCCTTATTTTATTATACATAGAGCAAATGAGAATTCTAATATCAATTACTCTGTAAGTATGGACGAAGGAATAAAAAGAATTTATTTAAGTAAAAAACAACCTGAATATGAAAAACCAACTCCGGAAAGTACAGAACAAACTGTTCAAGAAAGAAAAGAGATTCAAAGACGAGAGATTGCAAGAGAGCAAAAAACTAAAGTCTTATTAGGTAAAAAAGATCAAAAAACTATGACTTTTTTTAATACTTGGAGATATTCAGGAAGTGAAGCATCATGTTCTAAAAAATGTACGGACATAAATCAAAGAACTACTGGTTTTAAAACACTAAAAGATGCTCTTAGTAACAACTGGCAACTTGTTTCTAAAGGTGATGATATAGAAGAAGCAATAGATGATAATTGTACATGTTCAGGTTCATCAGTTTTAGTAAAAAAATAACTCTTTATTAAGCAATCAAATATTTCGTTGATTGCTTAATTTTGATACTCCCAAAGTTTATCCAAAAGCTCTTTTGGTTCAATTATAGATAAAAGTACATTATTTTCTTTTGGTGGTTTACATATTTCTTTTACAAAATAATCTGTTTTAAAATGTAAAGATTCTGATTTTTGTATATTTGAAGATGGAACTTCTGCAATTGCTCCTAAAGCATCAACAATAATTCCTATAAAAGATGGTTTATCTTGATTTTCTACCCTTAAAATTACTATTTGTTGTTGTTCATTTTTATCATTTTCTAGATTTAGATACTTATATAAATCAAGAACTTCAACCAATTCATTTTCATAAAAAGTTCTACCAGCAATTACTCCACTTTGTTTATTATGTTGTAATTGCCCAATTCCAACTGCACCAACTAACTCTTTTATATTTATTCCATACCAATAATGTTTAATAAAAAATGTTCCATATTCTACAGTAGTACTATTATCTTTTTCATAACTTATTTGATTGAATATTTTGAAATTATTTATATTTATATTATCTTTCTTGTCACATAAATATTTAAAAACTAAAGAGTATACATCATTGATATATCCATCATTTACCTTAAACTCTCTGTATCCTGATGAACATCTTGAACCAACTGCATAATACTTATTATTAAGCTCAATTATTCCAGAATATGATTCCCCTGTTTTTATATCAAAAAACTCTTTTGCTACAGGAACCATTGAACCCACAACAAAATCATCATTAGTTGATGAGATAATAGATTTTTCTTTATTGGCAAATAGCGCAAAACAATCATCTTCATCTGTGGGTAAAATATCTGTTAAAATAGCTTTAAATTGAGGAGTCGAATCAAAAACAACTGCAATTCCTCCAACAACTTCTTTACCATTAGAAGAGAGTATTGAAGCGTTGTAAATATAGGTATGTTCATTGTCATATAATCTATTTTTCTCAAATTTTGAAACACTATATTTTTGGCTATTTTTGATTGATAAAGTCTCTTTAATCCAATCATCATTTAAAATATTTCCTACAAAATTACTATCTTCTTTTTTTGAAACTGCAATAATTTTTCCTGTTTTGTCATAAACTATAAGATTAGTGTAAACTGTATATAATCCATTGATATAAGATAAAATATCTGTAATATCTTTTTTATCTTGCTCTTCATAAAACTCTTTAAAAAGAATCTCACTAAATTTAGGTGTTAACGCCCACCATCTACAATCGTTTGCTCTTTCATATAAATTTCTATCCATAATATCAATTGCTAAATATGCTTGAAAAGATACCATATCAAGTATTGTTTGCAAAACTGTATCATGTAAAGTATCAATAGAATGATTAAAAACTGACTTTGTTTCTTCACCTATAATTGATACTTGTTGTAATAATTTTTTTGCAATATTTGTTTGTTGTTTTAAATTACCATTCCAAACTGTTCTATTTAAATTATCTTGTATTTTTTTTGCAGTAATAGGTATTTCTTGTAATTCTTGTGAAAATAGTGAACTTGAATGCATAACATTTTCAAGTATCTCTTTATCCATTTTTTCTAAAATATTACTTTCAATTTTATTGAATGCTTCATCAACACCAATCATCACATGACCCAACCACTCTAATCCAAAGAATCCCTCATAACCTTTTGTATTTGCACTTTTTGAAATATATTTTTTACCACTAAAATCAATAACTTCAAAATCTCTATCTAAAACTTTTTGCATTTTAGAACCTATTGGAAGATTAAATTTATTACTTGTTGAAATAACATAACCATTTTTATCCAACAACATAAGATTTAAATTTTCATTTGTTTGTTTTAAAGCAGAAAAAACTCTTTCCATTTCACCTATAAAATCAAAACATAAAATCAATACACCAATTACTTCTGAATCTTTATCATTATTTTGAGTAACTCTAAAAGAGTATGTTAAAATAGAGTCTTTATCAGGTCTTAAATCACTTTTTCCAAGTTTTTCTACAAAATCTAATTCACTATTTATTGACTCTTGAACTACTGAATCATATGTTTTAGCAATCTTGTTATTTTCATCTAAATTTACTAAAACATTTCCCTTTAAATCTGTTAATATAACATCATAATAAACACTATATTTTAAAACATACTCTTCAAATCTTTGTCTTATATCTTTTTTCAATTCAAAAAGTTCTGTATCTACTCTTTTTTTCTCTTCTGGATAATTGTTTTTACAAAGTAAATTTTTTAACAATCTCATTTCATTTGAATTATTTCCACTTTTGCATTCACTTACAAATGGATCAGGACAATGTAAACAAGTTTGACTATTTTCATCAAAAGTTGATAATGTTAACTTATCTTTTAAAACAATTTGACTTTTCCTTATAAAATCTCTTATTGAATCATCTGTTGCTAAAAAACCGATATCAGCAGTTCTTTCAAAAAGATTTCTAATTACAATATCAACTACAACTTGGGATTTTGAATTGAGTTCATTTGATAACTGTTTTAAAGATTCAATTGCTAAATTATCAATTAAGGATTCTGTTAATTTAGCAAACTCTTCTTGTGTACTTTCAATACTTGTACCGCCTTCATTAACTTGGTTCAATAAATTTAGAGTATTCCAATTAAGACTAAGCTCATTTAACTTTTTTTTATAATAATTTACATCTGGGATTTTATCAATCAAAATATTTGAAGATGTATTATAGTTTTTACTCATGATTTTCCTATAAAATGTATATTTAATATACAAATATTTATATAGTTTTTATTGTATAATCTCTATTGTATATATATTATCTTGAAACTAAAATTAATTATGCAATATTTTACTTGCAATTGCATTTAACAAAAAATTAACTTCTTTTAACTATACTTTTTATATCTAAATTATTAAGGATAATTATGAAAAGAAGTATAAGCCTACTTATGATTTTATTTGCGTTTGTTTTTACAAATTTAAATGCAGAGGAAATGTTTCAAACTGTTGAAGCTAAAGATGCAACTTTAGTAAAAACAGATTCTTCAAAAGAGTTTTGTAATGTTTGTGGAATGCACTTAACAAAATACTACAAAACAAATCATGTAACTGAGTTTAAAAATGGTCATAAAGAACAATATTGTTCTCTTCATTGTCAAGCACAAATTCATGAAAATTATGAAGATAAAATAAAATATATCCAAGTTGTTGATACAAATTCATTAAAATTAATTGATGCTTCAAAAGCTTTTTATGTAGTTGGAAGTTCTAAAGAAGGAACAATGAGTCCTATTAGTAAATATGCATTTGCTTCAAAAGAAGAAGCAGAAAAATTCCAAAAAGAGTTTGGTGGAAAGATTCATAACTTTCAAGAGAGCTTAAAAATTGCAAAAGAGAATTTAAGTAAAGATAATGAAATTCTTGATGAAAAAAGAGCTCCAATAGCAAAAAAAGGTAAAAAAATATTTGAATCTATGTGTGATGCAAAACAATTTAAAGAGTTTAATTCAATAGGTGAAGCAAAACAGTATTTAATAGATAACAACACTTGTAAAAACTTAGATTCTCAAATGATGCAAGCTGTTTCAATTTATTTATATAATCCTATTTTAGCTCTTGATAAATCTAAAATGATGAATGTACCACAAGAAGCAAAATGTCCAGTTTGCGGAATGTTTGTATCAAAATTTCCAAAATGGGTAGCACAAATCCAACTTAAAGATGGACATAATCACTATTTTGATGGTGTAAAAGATATGATGAAATTTTATTTTAATCCAGCAAAATATAAACATCCCCATGAAAAAGAAGATATTTTACAAATCAATGCAACAGATTATTATTCACTTGAATTAATAGATGCAAAAAAAGCTTATTATGTAATTGGTTCAAATATTTATGGTCCAATGGGTGAAGAATTAATTCCATTTAAAAATGAAGATGAAGCTAAAAAATTTATGGCTGATCACTTTGGTAAAAGTTTATTAAAGTTTAATGAAATAAAAGAAGAGATGTTAAAATAAGACTTTATTACAATGCGATTTTATCGCATTGATAATAAATGACAAACTGTAGAATTATTTGTTTTTGATAAAAGAACAACAATAGTCAACTAATGAATGTACTCTTAATTTAAATTTAGAATTTGCAGGAATTTCAAATGACGCAGGACCTTCATATTTTACCCAATCTTGTGCTGGTAACATAACTTCTAAAATACCTCTTTGAATATCCATAACTTCTTTATGAACTGTATTTAATTCATACTCTCCAGCTAACATAATCCCTAATGTTTTTCTAGAACCATCTTCAAACACAATCGTTCTACTAGTAATATTTCCTTCAAAAAGAATGTTTGCTGCTTTTGCGATAGAAACATTATTAAACTCTGCCATTTACTTTCCTTATTTGATTATTTTATATTATTTTAGCACAAAATTTATATGATTTTATTGAAGCAAAAGAGTAGTTCTTTTTTGTTATAATTCATAAATTTAAAAAAGGTGTAAAAATGAGTATCCAAAAAGAGTTAGAAGATTTAATAAAAAATGAAGTACTTATTGAGATTGAAGACTATATTGATGAATTATTTGAAATTATTGCTTCAAAAAAAGAAGATGAAAATACTAAAGAAGAATTAAAAGATATGCAAGAGATGAAAAAAGATTTCGAAGACATGTTAGTTGATTTATCAAATGGTGAACTTGATGATGAAGAGTGTAAAGAGATTATCGAAGAAATCAATGATATGTTAAAAGAAGATGATGAAGAAGACGAGGACTAAAATTTTTTATGCAAGGTTATATAATTGATATTAAACCTGTAAAAGATGATGATTTAATAGTATCCATTTTAACTGAACATGAAGTTATGACAACTTATAGATTTTATGGTGCTAGACACTCAAATATCAATCTTGGATACAAGATTGATTTTGAGCTTGAAAACACAAAAGCTACAATTCCTAGATTAAAAGATGTAATTCAACTGGGCTTCCCTTGGATTCTTGACAATGAAAAAATGTACTGCTGGCAAAGGTATATAAAACTTTTTTATCCCCACTTAAAAGATATTGAACAAATTGATGCTTTTTATTTTTACTCTTTTGAAAACCTGATTCATGTTATGATAAAACAAAATGCATTACGAGCAATTTGTGAATCATATATTTCACTACTTGAATATGAAGGTAGACTTCATAGTGATTTAGAGTGTTTATTGTGTGAAAATATTATCACAGAAGATATATCATTAGTGCGAGGTTTTTTACCTGTACATGCAAGTTGTAGTCATTCGAAGATTTTTAAATTAGATAATATGAAAGACTTGTTTGAGAAGAAAAAAGTAATTAGTTTTAACGATGAAGAAGTAGAATATTTATGGAATATTCTACTTCAAGGTTTATAAATTAAGCTTCGTCTAGTAATCTATCTTGCAGTGTTTCTACAGCTTTTTTAAATATTTTCACATCTAAACCATAAGCTGTTGCTTTTTGTATGGCTTTTTCGATATTCTCATCGCTTAATGGCTCTTTTATAGAACATGCAGTTTTAATTACATCTAAAATTTGTGATTTTCTTTTAAAATTATCAGCTGCATTTGAAATATCATCAACATGTTCAATCATATTAATCAAATTATCACTTAATTTCCAATGTCTAAAAATCTGAGCAGTAATTTGAGAAGTAGTTACACCTAACAACTCTTTTTCTACTTCTTTTACACTAGCACCAGATGCTATTTTACTTTTAAATAACTCTGATTTTTTTTCACTCAAAATTAAATCTGATAAGATAAATTTACCTGTTTCTTGTAAAAGGGCAGGAAGTATTATCTCTTCTTTTAACTCTACATCAACTTTTGATAACCACAAACTAGCCAATGTAGAAGAGATATTTGAAGCTCTCATAAAGTCATCACTATTTATTCCATATGGTTCTAAATTTGTCATTAATAAATTTTGAACTGTTCCACCAATTGCGATAGAAATCGTAAAATTTATTCCTAATAAATTAATCGCCCTACTTGGTGTTTCAACTTTTGATCTAAATCCAAACATTGCTGAGTTAGAAATTTTTAATAGTGTAGAAATTATTAATGCATCTTTTTCAATTATTTGTAATAAATCTATTGCTTCTTTATTAAGCTTTTTTCTGAATTCTTCAATTTCAATTATCGTTTTTGGTAAAGGTGGAAGAGATTCTATCTTTTCTAAAATATTATTAGATGGCAATTTTAGCTCCTAAATTAATTATTATTTTGATTGTAACTAAAGTTGTATCAATTGTAAATAAATTATTATACATTAAATCTGAAATGCATTATGTCACCATCTTGCACCACATATTCTTTACCTTCAAGTCTTAACTTACCAGCTTCTTTACATTTTGCTTCACCACCAAGATTTACAAAATCTTCATAAGCAATAACTTCAGCTTTAATAAATCCTTTTTCAAAATCATTATGAATTACCGCTGCTGCTTGTGGAGCTTTTGTATTTTTTCTAATAGTCCAAGCTCTAACTTCAACTTTTCCTGCTGTAAAATAAGATTGTAATCCTAATTTATCAAAAGCTTTATGAATAATTTGTTCTAATCCAGATTCACTAACACCTAAATCTGCTAAAAATTCTGTTGCTTCTTCATCTTCAAGTCCAACTAACTCTTCTTCTATTTTTGCACAAAGAACTATTACATCTGCACCAACACTTTGAGCATGCTCTTTTAAAATATCAACAAATTTATTTCCACCATCTGCTAATGAATCTTCATCAACATTTGCTCCATAAATTACATCTTTATTTGATAAAAATCTTAACTCTTTATCTAAAGCAATAAATACTTCATTTTCTTTGTTTTCAAAAGTTTTTACAGGTTGTAATTCAGCTAAATGAGCAAATACTTCTTCTGCAATTACAAGTGAAGATGCTGCTTCTTTTGAAGCTTTTGATTGTTTTTTTAATCTATCAATTTTTTTCTCTAATTGAGTAATATCAGCATAAATTAACTCTGTTTCAATGATTTCAATATCTCTTAAAGGATTTACATCACCTTCAACATGGATAATATTTCCATCTTCAAAACATCTCACCATATGTAAAATAACTTCAACTTCTCTAATGTTTGATAAGAATTGATTTCCTAAGCCCTCACCTTTTGAAGCACCTCTTACAAGACCTGCAATATCAACAAAATCAATAGTTGAATGTTGAATTTTATCAGGATTAACAATTTTTGCTAAAGCAGTTAATCTTTTGTCAGGAACTGGAACTATTGCTTTATTTGGCTCAATTGTACAAAATGGATAATTTTGTGCCTCTGCATTTTGCGCTTTAGTTAAAGCATTGAATGTTGTTGATTTACCCACATTTGGAAGTCCTACTATTCCTACACCTAATCCCATTATAATCCTTTTGTCTTTGATGATATATTCATAATTATCACATCGTAATTTTAAAACAGATTATAAACGATAATGGCAAAGAAGTAGATAAAATTTGTATTAATAGGACTTATAGTAAGTAAATAAAAAGGAATTCTTTTGGAATTAAAATTGTTGAGAAATGTTATAGAAGTTTTTTTATATTAATTTTTACATGAGCCTATTAAAAAATAGGCTCTAATAAATTTAATTAATTTACACTTTTACCTGGTTTCTTAACATCAATATTTGTTATTGATCCATCTTCTCTTACTAAGAACTCAACTCTTGTTCCAGCTGGTAAATCATTTTTTATATATGTTTTATAAATTCTTCCATTTTCTGATCTAATAGTTACTTCATAAGCTTCTACTTCGTTATTATTAGCCATTTTCCCACCTGCAAATCCTGCTAATGCTCCAACTCCAGCTCCGATCAATCCACCAACTGCTGCATTTTTACCACCTTTAGCACTTCCAATTAATGCTCCACCAACAGCACCAATTCCAGCACCTGTTAAAGTAGTATTCATTGAACCTTCATCAATTAATACTTTTTGAGAAGATTGAATTGTTCCTATTTCAAAAGTTTGTTTTATTGTTGCACCTGAAGATGGATTAACACCTAATCCAGAATTTGTACAACCTGTTAAAAGCAATGTAGCTGATAATAAAGAGATAGTTAATATTTTTTTCATTTTGATTTTTCCTTATAGTTAAACTTAATTATGTGTTATAAAATTAATTATAGATTTATAGCACATTTTTCTGAAAGCGAATTTTACATTAATTAGTCCATTTTTAATATGAAATAGCAAAAAACTCTTTAAAATTTATGTTCAAATAAATATATTCCTAAATATTAGGATTTAATTTAACACATAACGCGTCACATATTGCGTCACAAAATTATAAACTTATAATTTCAGTAATACATTATCATAAACGTAAAAGTAGGAAGTATTTTTTATTTTTTAAAAAAATAATTAAAATATGTGTTTAGAAATAGAATAATATTTATTATTGAATAAAGTTTTTTAGATACTAATAATATTTACTTTGCTATAATAATCACTTTAATTTTAGGAAAATAATGAAAAAATGTATCTCATATAACAAGTTTATTAGAAATGTAATACTCTTATCTATGTTTTTTATAATTGTGTTCTTTTTATTGTATAGCAACTTTATACAATCAAGTAGCATTGAAAAAAGTATCAAAGAAGATACAAATATTATGGCTAAATTGGTATTTCAAAATTTGTATACTGTAATGAAAATGGGTGGAGATAAAGAACTTATAAATGAAACTATAGTAAAAATCGAAAAAGATATTTCCCATATTAATGTTGATATTGTAAGAAATAATGATAAAAATTCTAAAACTATAAATGATGCTTTTTTAACAAAAGAAGCACAAATACTTAAAAAAGATAAAACCCTAGAATTTGTAACTCCTATTCTATTTAAACAAGAGTGTTTACAATGTCATAAAACATCAAATGTTGATGATGTTGCTGGTGTATTGATTATTGAACACTCTATTTTAGATATTAAACTTTCACTAAAAGATATACTTGTACTAATTTTTATTCTATTTATTTTGATTATCTTAGTATTTTTAACTACATGGATTTATTTTCTAATAAAATATTTTATAAAAAATATAAAAAATTTAATTTTTAAAATTTATAAAAATAAAAATTATAAATA
>JBBRXF010000081.1:0-11036 GCA_038248665.1 Campylobacterales bacterium
GCACCTTCCCTCTTATTTAGAGTGGATTAAAACTCCCCTTGATACTATAATTCCAATGATAGTAACTAGAAAAGAAGAGATTACTGCCTTTCTTGCAGGGTGGCTTGGAAATGGATTAAAAGACTTTATGCTAATGTTAGGAGATATGATGATGATTGTTATATTTTTCTTCTTTTTAACTTTATACAGCAGAAGACTTATTCTATTTTTTATGCCTATTATTCCCCTATCACGTCCACTCAAGCGAGATTTTTTTAATGAGATGACAATTATGGTATCGGTTGTTTTCTATACATTAGTAGGTGTGATGATTGCACAAGGATTAGCATTTGGAATTTTTATTGCTTTTTTTGATGGATATAATGCTTTATTACTTGGCTTTATAGTAGGTATTATGTCAATTATTCCAGTTTTGGGAACGGGGATAGTTTGGATTCCAATTGCTATAAACGAGTATCTTCAAGGGAATATTTTTAATGCACTTATTATCTCTATTTATTCATATGCCATGATGTCTTTTTTCATTGACAATGTTGTCAAGCTTCTCATTTTAAATTTTATAAATAAAAAACTAAGCAAGAACAAACATCGTATCAATGAATTTATTATATTTTTTGCAATAGTAGGTGGATTGGCAACTTTTGGGTTTTGGGGATTTATCTTAGGACCTGCAATTATTGCACTAGCAATTACAACTCTTATGACTTTCCGCAAAACCAATCAATTAAGCCTTAGGCGTGAGAAAACCCACTTAGATAAAAATTAACTTTTTATACTAAGTGATTCTATCTCTTTTTGAAGTTTATCAAGTTTTTTAACAAGATGTTTAATTTCATTTTCTTTGATTTCATCAACAATTCCACCATGTAAAAATTCTTGTGCTGTAGATTGAAATACTTTCATTAATTCTTCAAGTTTCTCTTTTGCTTTATTAACCACTACTCCATAATCATCTACCAAAGTCTCTTCAAGAGTGTTGATTTTTTTTGAAATCTCATCTTTATTTTTGTAAACATAATATGCACCAATACCTGTGATAGCTGCACCAACTGCAAAACCGAATAGATTACTTTTGTTCATGTTGTCCTCTTTTATTTTTGGATTTTTATTAAAAAACTGAGAAAATGCCTTAAACGCAAGAGAGGCATTGGTTAGTTTAACGATACCATTAGTTAAGAGTTGACTTTCATTTCCTACCTTTTCTATCAAATCACTACTCTCTTGAGTGATTACAGAAATATTACTTGAAAGAATAGAAAGTTTATCTTGCCCAAGGGAAATAAAGGTATTTACTTTATTCATAGTTTTACTATACTGAATAGCAAAGAAAATAATCATTCCAGTGATAATTACCATACATATTGCAATAATTCCTAAAAATATAAGCTGTTGATCAATCATTTTGTACCCCCTTTTCATCACCATGATTATTTCAGTGTACTCTTATTATTGGATTCACAGCTTAACATTTCACAAACTATAAAATGACTCTTTTTTAAATAAATCAGAAACAATAAAAAACAACTCTTTAATCTCTATTTTTCTAATAAATTCTCATACTTTTTATCAGTTAAAAGTTTCAAAAATGCCTCAATTGCTTCAACTTTTCTATCACTTAACTCTTTTGCTTTTAACTCTTTTGTAGAAATTGTATCTTTAACTTCTGGTTCATCCCAAACTTTTCCTGTTTCTGGATTAATAGTTCTTTCTTTATTGTTATATTTATCATAAAACTCTATAACAGTTTTTAAATCAGAAAATACACCATTATGCATATATGGAGCTGTAACTGCCACATTTCTTAAAGTTGGAACTTTATATTTTCCCATTTGTTTTTCATCTTTTACAGCTGGATTATTTAAAAGTCCTTTATCTAACTCTTTTACACCATTTTTTGCTCTAAGTATTTTATTTTCTGGTGTTCCAATATTATGAAATTCATAATTCGTAAAAGTTTCACCCTCTTCATCTTCACCTTTTAAAACGTGACAAGAGGCGCATGAATTATTGTTATTTGAGAAAAATATTGATTTCCCTAAATCTTCAAGTGGTGTTAAATCATATTCACCTTTTAAATATCTATCATATTTTGAATCAAATGGCGAAAATTCATCTGTTCTTTCAAAGGCTGCAATAACTTGTGTCAAAGCACTATAAGCTTTTTCTTTATCTTCTAAAATATCATTTCCAAAAAGAGTTTTAAATGAATTTACATATAACTCATTCTCTTTTATTCTATTAACTACATCTTTTTTGCTTAACATTCCCATTTCATCTGGATTTAAAGGTGGACCTCCAGCTTGGTCTTCAAGAGTTGATGCTCTTCCATCCCAAAATTGTCCACCAATATATTTTTGTTTTTTCTCATCAAAATGAAATGCTGGTGAGAATTTTGCGTAAGATGCAGTTGGAGCTTCCCTATCTCCAATAGACTTATTATTATCACCCATTGATGCCATTTTTTTTACGCCATTATCTCGATTATCCACAAATCCACTATCTGGATTGTGGCAAGTTGCACAGGCTTGTGTTCTATTATTTGATAAATTTTTATCAAAAAACAAAATTTGACCTAAAGCCTCTTTTGATAAAGCATCACTTGCACTTAAACTCACACTTGAAAACGCTATTAACATAGCTACTACTAATTTTGAACCTCTCATTAAATCCCCCTCTTTTTTAATAAATTTCTAATTGGTCTAAATAACAAATCTTTTAATGAAAGATAATCTTTCATTTGTTCAGTCCTTAGACCAAATTTCATAACTTTTACACTATTTGATAAACAAAGTGTTCCAAAAATTCTGTCCCAAATAGCAATATAACCACCATAATTTTTATCAAAATGCTTACGACTATGGTGTATTTGATGCTGTTTTGGTGACATAAACCATTTTTCAATAAAATTCCCATAAGAAAATGGCACATGAGAATGTCTCAAATTTGAACCAAATATAGAAAATATAAATAAAAAAACATTAACTCCCAAAACCATATAAATATCTATCATTGCACCAAAAAAATAGATAAAAATTCCCGTAACAAATCCAATACTCAAAGAGTATCTAAGCCCAAAAAGAAAATTCTCAACAGGATGAACCCTATAAAAAGTAACTGGAGTTAAAACTTTTGCACTATGATGAATTTTGTGGAATTCCCATAAAAATGCAATTGTATGTAAAAATCTGTGTAACCAATATCTTGTAAAATCACTCACAATAAAAATTGAAATCGTATACATAAAAATAATCATTTCATAAGAGAAAAAACTATTTTCAAAATAATCAAACTGCGAATATAAAAATTTATTCACACTAAAAGCGATAGTTTTTGCACTAATAATAAAAGGTACTAACAATAAAATATTTATAAAATATGATAAAAAAAAGTAGTAATAATCCAACTTCGCACTAGGGTGTAACCACAACTTTGAAGAAGTTATTACTCTACTATTTTTTTTACTTACATAAAAATAAATTATTGCTAATAATATAGAACTTAAAATATAAACCCAAAAAAGTCTTTTATTTGGGTCTATTAGATATTCAAGTGCAAAAAAATCTTTCAAATTCTAATCTCCATCAGCATCTAAAATTTTTGCAGTTACACTTAATTGTCCAATTAAAGAGGTGTAATAAGCATTGTGTAAATCTTTTGCACTTTTAAATAGTGCACTTGCATTTGTAAAATCATCAAGAGGCAATTTTTTTAACTCATCTTGAGCTTCTTTTATTTTATCAATTACCATTAAAAGCTCAATAGCTGCGCCTTTATTTAATGCAAATGCTGCAAAATCATAATATTCATGTTTCTCAACTATTTGTTTATGAGCTTCTAAAATCGCATCAATGGCATTGAACGAGTTTTTACTTAAAAAATATTCTGCTCTTTCATTTTTTGGGTCATTTTTGAATTTACCAGCATTTCCACTAGCATTTCCAATTCTCCACTCTTTTAATCTATATGAACTAGCAATTAAAGTATTTATTACTAAAGAGTTTTCCCATTTTTCATCTTTTGCTGGTTTTGTTAAATATTTATTATAAACACTTTTTATCTCTTCTAAGTGAGAAATCATTGAGTCTAAAATAGCAATACTTAACTCTTTTTCTCTTTTTGAAATCTCTTTATCATTAAAAATTACATACTCTAAGGCATTTATAGTTTTAAAAGAGTTCTTAAATAATGCAGTTTTAACCTCATCTTTTGATTCAACAACTCTTTTCATTTGAGAAGGTAAATCCTCTTTTAAATTATTATAAACATCCATATATCTTGGAGTATCCGCATAATTTTCGTCTAAATCACCAGCTATATAAAAAGCTTCAACTTTTTTCCATGATTTTAAAAAATTTGTAAAGTTTTGAGCATTTACATCTTTTTGTAAAATTTTTCCATTATCTATTGTTTCTTGAACATTTGGAATTGATACATTTTTGATAATATTTACAAGTACTCTTTCATTGGCAAAAACCATACTTGAAAACAATAAAACTAAAAACAAGACTTTTTTCATCATAACTCCTCTAAAAATTTAAGTAATTTTTCTCTTTTTTCATTTGGTAAATTCATATAATTCTCTTTTGCTTTTAAGGCTTCACCACCATGCCACAAAATAGCCTCTTGAAAACTTCTAGCTCTTCCATCGTGTAGAAGTCTAGGTTTCTCTTTATTTATTTTTTCATGAAGTGCTAACCCCCATAAAGGTGCTGTTCTCCACTCATTTTGGCTTGCTTTAAACTCAACTCTTCCATCACTTAACTCTTCACCCATATCATGTAATAAAAAATCTGAATAAGGGAAAACTTTAAAACCTTTTTTTGTATCAAAACTGCTAATATGACACTTTGCACATGAAATTTGTTCAAATATTTCTAAACCATCTTTATACTCTTTTGTGATTTTAGAAGTATACGTTTTTATATTTTTCAAATAATAAGTAACCGCATCAAGTCTTTCATCAGGTAAATCAATAGCATCTTTTGCTTTTGGTGCTTCATTACACTCTTTTTGAAAAGAGGTACAATTTTCATTTGGAAAAATCGAAGTTGTTAATCCCATATCATTTGAAGCGGCACCTGCAACTTGTTCTTTAAAAAAAGCAACACTTGCTTTCCAAGTATATTTACCTAACTCTTCTTTTTTTGTAAGATTTGAATAAACCCAATTTGCACGTCCTGATATTCCATCCATATTTTTGTCATTTTCATCAACATTCTTTAAAATATCTTCATTAGAAATTAGTGTTATTAAACCCATACCATTCAGAGTTGGAGCTATTCTATACGAAACATTATTATCTTTACTTAACGCTCCATAATTAAGATTTACTAAAGAGTATTTTGGTTTTAATAAAAGTTGTTTTTCACCATCAGGGAATATTACTTCAAGTTCTTCAAAATCTATTTTTACATTACCTTCAAAATCTATTCCGTGAATTCCATTTATTGATAATTGATTTCCATAAACACTATTTGGAACAAAACCTTTGTATTTTAGAAACTCTTGATGTTCTTTTGACTCATTTGATTTTATAGATAATCTCGCAACCAAAGATCTTGAACTAAAACCATCTTTATTAATCAAAGTTCCTCTTCCATTTGAAGGATGACATGAGATACAAGTATTTGCATTGAATAAAGGTCCCAATCCATCTCTTGCAGTTGTAACACTAGGTGATTCAACCCAAGGAATTGTAAAAAAACTTCTGCCTAATATAAATTTGTCATACTCTTCATCATTCAAATTATCTACAGGTTTTAAAAGTATTGAATTATTTTTCTCATTTGATAAATATTTACTATTGTCACTAACGGCAAAAAGCCCTGTAGCAATTATTACTACAAGGCTTTTTAAAATAAAAACTTTTTTTAACAAATTATAATTTTGTTTCATCAGGATCTGTAACATCATCTTTACTTAAACTAATTTTATTAGCAGCTGCCACATTTACCATCTCATCCCCTAGTTTTCTCAACTCATTTTTAAGTTTTACAATAACTTTTGATTGAGGACTTTCAGGTCTAATTTGATAATCAAAATGTTCTTTTGTTTTAGCAACTTCATCAATACTATGGATTTTTTCTTCAATAGATTTCATTAAAGCTAAAATTCTCTCTTTAGTTGGAGCATCAACAGCATCCAATAAAGAAGCACCATATTTTTTACCTTTATATGTTGCAGTTAAAACATTTTTAAACCCTAAATAATCACTTACTATATCTCTGTGAGTATTATCAGAAAAACAAGAGTGTTCATCCTCTTCACTTGGAGTTAAAACAGCAACTGCAATTCTTTCATTTGCAAACTCAGATTTTACAAAAACACCAAGTCCAGCAATAATTTGTTTTAAAGCTTGGGCTGATTCAATATTTTTTGAAGCATTCTCACCTGTCAATTGACCTTTTAGTGCCGCTTGATATAAACCTTTTGTTCCATCAACCTTTTTTTCCCAAGCTGATTTTACAGTTTCTAAATCATTAACTAATTTTTCAGATGCTGCTTTTAAATAATCAAATCTTCTAGATGCATTTTTATCAGTTGTAAAATCTGTTAATGGTCTAAGTCCAGCACTCATAGCTCCTGGTGTTACACTATCTTTTAAGAAATTAGAGTAATCTTGATCTTGTCCCCATAATAAAAATTCAATTGCATGATAACCAGATGCAACATTTGCATCTCCACCATTTTCATTTAACTCAGTAATTGCATCAACTGTAATTTTTGTAACATCAACCTCTTTTGATTCTTCACCACCTGGATTAAACTTTCCAACAGTATCAATAATATTTCCAGAAGTTAATTTTCCATTAGCATCAATTGTATAATCAATCATATTTTCATCAAGTGGCCAAGCATTAATTTGCCCTTCCCTTGCACCATAAGCTTCATTTATCCATTCATCTTCAGAATCTACAGGACCATTTGAAAGTCTAAATGCTTCTGATTGACCATATGATTCCCTAGAAACTAACCAAGCAGTTTTTGCTTTATTTAGATTTTCTAAAGTTGGTTTTTTTGCAAACTCATCAATTGCAGTTTTTAAAGCCCTTGCATCTTTTAAAGTATCACTATAATTATCAAGTGCTATATTAGAATAAGCATCTAAAATAGGATTAACTTTTGTTCCTGCATAACTTGATATGGCAGCTGCTGTAACTATAGATAGAGAAACTATTACTTTTTTACTAAAATTTAACATTTAATTCCTTTTTTAATTTTAATATTAATTATCATTAATGAATTAAAGCGAAAAGAAACTTTTATTTTTCTTAAAATGATAATAATTATCACAATATGTTAAAATTTAAAAAGCTTGTATTTAGATTATTTGTATTTGAGATTTTGAAAAGGTATAAAATAGAGTGTGAACTCTATTTTACCATTGATTTTATATCATCAATAAGTTGTTTTGTTTTTGCATCATCTGCATTTTTACCAAGAGCTTTGTTTAATTTTTCTTGGATTTTATCTTTTTTCTTTTCAAGTTGTTTGTTAAGTTGTTCTTTTAATAAATCTTTTGCATCCAATGAAATTTTAGGATTAGAAGTTTCACCACTTACTTTTACAGCAAAAGTTTTATCTTTTATTGTTGTATCAAATTTTGCATCAATTAAATTTTGTTCTAAATCTAAAACAGAATCTTTTGTTGTAATTTGAGTATTTTGACTTTTCATAATTAAATTAGAAGTTAAAACCTTATTATCTATTTGGCTATCTATATCGAACGTTTCATAAACTTCTTTTGTTAAATCACCTTTAGTTAGTTGATTAATTAAAAGTGTAAAATCATTCTCTAAGAAATGACCATTTAATAGTTTCCCAGTTAAATTTCCTTTTTTAACTAATAAATCATAATCTAATACAAAATTAGCTTTTGAATCAAATACCTTTGAGTAATCTAACATATTAGATAATTCTAAAGTATCAATATCTTTTAAATTAGCTTTTAATTTATCATTTTTCAAATCAAAATCAAAAGTTCCACCTAAAGTACTTGATTTACCAGTTACGAATAGATTATTCTCTTTATTTGAAATCTCTCCATTAATATCAAGTTTCCCTTTTAAATTCACATTTGTAATATCTTTTAATTTTTCTAAAGCTGGAATATTTAATAAATAATCACTAAAGAAAGAGTTATCATTAAAATCATATATTGATTTTTGAGCTGTAAAATTACCTTTTGATGTTTCAATATAAGTTTTTGATAGGGCTTGATTTGGAACTAAATTTGTATCTATTTCTAAATTATAATTTAATTTTTCTTGTAAATTTTGTTTAAATACAACATTTGCAACTTCATTTATAACTAAACCATCATCAATTTTAGAGATTATAGTTCCATCTAATTTATTTAAATCTGCATTTTTTATATTTGCATCAATATTTAAATTTCCAGTTGAATAAATAGGCTCATTTATTACTTGTAAAAGCTTTTCTAATCTTGCATTTTCAATTGAGAATCTCATATTTGAAGGTTTTAAGTCTATAAATTCAGCATTATATTTTGTAATTCCCTCAAATACATCTGAACTTCCTTCAAGTTGAATAGTTTTATCAAAGGCTTTTAAATTACCATCTGTTAAGAATTCACCATTTAATTTTTTAGAAATAATTCCTTCTAATTTTGCTAAATTTTTAATATCAATTTTATAATCTGTTTTGATATTATTTGTTGATAAATCAATTGTAGTTTTGTTCATAGAAATTTCTGCCAATGAACTATTTAAATTACTTTTTACTTCTGCTTTATTTGGTGTTAAAATTGCATTAATCTCACTTTGGAAATTTATTGCAGATTTAAATCCTTGATTAAATTCACTATTTACTACATCATTATTAATTTTACCATCAGTAATTTTAGCAATAATCATTCCATCTAATTTTGATAGGTCTGCATTTTTAATATCTGCATGAATTGTTAAATCACCTTTTGCATATTGTGGTTTATTTAGTAATACCAATAAATCTTCAATTTTTGCATTTTTTACTTGAATATTTATATTTTTTGGTTCAAAATCTTCTAAATTAAAATAGTATTTAGTTTGACTTTGTGCAATATCAGAAACACCTTGAATAATTGCTTCTTGCTCATTTCCGATAAAAATTCCACTTGTTGATAATGGACCTTTAAACTCTTGTTTAGTTAAGTTCTTTAATGTTGATAAGTCATTAATTTTTATATCATATTTTAAATCTACACTCTTTTGAAAAAGAGATAAATCACCAGAAATATTTATCTTAGAGTTGTCATTTATAAAAGCATCAAAATTTAAATATTTTGAAGTTAAAGTAAAATCATTAACCTTCAATTTAACATCATTTTGCCCTGTATTAATCTTATTTTCAATATAAGATGAGACTATACCATTTCCATATTTTGTGAATAATATTCCGTATACAGACACTAATATAAGCACAATTATTAGAGTAAGTGATAAAAACAATTTTTTCATTCGCGACCTTTTTTTCAATAATTGTGATGATTATATCAAATTTTTATAAATAAAAAGAAAACAGCAAGTTTTAGCTTTTTTTTATTTTTATTGGTATATAATCACGCCACTCGAAGTGTTAAGTAGGGATACGCAAGCCGAACAGACTTTGAAAAATATAATATAAGGAATCTAGAATGAAAAAAATCGTTCTTTTAATGTTAGCTATCGCTGCTGTTGCATTCGCTGCTGATGGTGAAGTTGCTAACCAAACTTTAAAAGCTTACTCTGTAGTAGCTGCTGGAATTGGATTAGGTCTTGCTGCACTTGGTGGTGCTATTGGTATGGGTAATACTGCTGCTGCAACTATTGCTGGTACTGCTAGAAACCCAGGTTTAGGTGGAAAATTAATGACAACTATGTTCATTGCTTTAGCGATGATCGAAGCACAAGTTATTTATGCACTTGTTGTTGCTATGATTGCATTATATGCAAATCCATTTTTAGGGTAATCTTTAAATCTACAGATTTAATAAAACTCTAAAGGTCAAGAACTTTTCTTCTTGACCTTTTTTTTTGTCAAATTTTCTCAAATACTCTTTCGCCACTTTTATACCTCTTTGAAATGCTATTATTTTTTTTAAATAAAAATTTAAAAAGGATTTTTTATGAAAAGTAGCACTATAAAAAACAAACTTCTCATTCTAACACTATTTAGTATTTCTATTTCTTTTATTATCTTAGGTTTTTACAATGCTTATAACAATTATAATTCAGAGTACAATTTAATAAAACAAAAAGAGTTAGATTTAGCAAAAGAAACTTCAAAATCTATTAACAATTATCTTCAATCAAAAATAGATATTGTTGAAGCAGTGGCACTTGAAGTATCAGCTTTACCATTAGATGTAAAAAATGGTGAAATTGTAAATAAATTACGTTTAGGTAATTTCTCTGGAAAATTTTCTGGATTATATTTAGGAATAGCAGATAATGGTAATTTTTTACAATTTGATGGAAGTTTTAGAACACCACAAACCCATGATTATGACTCAAGGGCTAGACCTTGGTATAAAAAAGCTGTAGAAGTAAATGGAGCTGGAGTTAGCGCTCCATACATTGATTTTAGTACAAAAAAACTTGTTATTTCTGTATCTGCACCAATTAAAAAAGATGGGGAAATTATAGGAGTTATTGGTTCAGATATTCCTCTTGATACAGTTGTAAATACTGTTTTAAATATTAATCTTGATGAACAAGGTTTTGCATATCTTATTGATAATTTAGGAAAAACAATAATTCATAAAGATGATAAACAATTTAATTCTCAAAACAAAATATATGAACAAATAAAAAGTAGTGATGCTTTACATTTTGATGAAGCATTAGATGAAAACAATCCTCAATTAGTTGCTTATAGTTCTATTCCTATTACAAACTGGAAATTGGTAATTCAATTAGAGAAAAGAGCTATTTCAAATAAAATAAATGCTAATTTAGTAAAAGATATTATTTTATATATAGTTTTATTAATTATTATCTTAGCTATATTATTTTTTGCATTAGTTAAGATATTAGCACCACTTAAAACTCTTGAGA
>JBBRXF010000082.1:0-10867 GCA_038248665.1 Campylobacterales bacterium
AAAAAATTTATGAAAATTTATTAGAAGAAGTCTTAGAAGATAAAAGAATAAAATAAATATTATTTATTTTATTCTTAATATTTTTACTATGAATTTTTCATATAATCAAAACCTAAAAAAAGACATACTTTCTTCCAGAAAATATATTACTATTTAGTTTATATACTAAATATTATATAAACTAAATTTAGAATTATTAGATTTGTAGGCTTAATTAAACAAAATTAATTCTACAAAAGTATAATTTTATACTTATTATTAATCTATATTTTATTAAATAATACAAAAGTATAATTTTAAAGTTATATTTAATAAATTAACTAATAAAATACACAAAAGTATAATTATAGATATAAAATCTATTTTCTAGGATTTATAATGGCAAAAAATGTAAAAATATCTACTATTCCTAACAACAATGTTATTACAGATGTAAAAGATTTTGGAAAACATTTAAAATATAAAAGAACAAGTCAAGATTTAACTTTAGTTGAAGCAGCACAACTTTGTAATATCAATACTACAACTTTAATTCGTTTAGAAAAAGGCTCTGAGGGCGTTAGATTATCAACAGCTATTTATGTTGCAAAAATGTTTGGCTTAAAACTAATATTGGAATAATAAATGACACAATTAAATATTTTTTATGATAAAGATGAAGTTGGGATATTAAAATATGAACCAATAGATGATGTCTTTTCTTTTGAATATAGTGATGATTGGAAAATAAAAGGTTTTGAACTATCTCCTTATATGAAATTTGATTCTGTAATATCAAATAATGTAATTAAAAATTTTATAGAAAACTTATTACCTGAGGGTAAAGGTAGAGAAATATTGACTAATATGTATCATATTTCTAAAAATAATTTGTTTGCTCTTATTCAACTAATTGGAAAAGATACAACAGGTGCATTAACTTTTAATTTAGAACATAACACTTTTATAACAAGTTTTAGAGAAATTACTATTTCAGAATTGTCACATAGAATAAAAGATAGAAAAAATGTACCTATTGAAGTTTGGGATGGAAATGTACGATTAAGTGTTGCAGGAGTTCAAGATAAATTACCAATTACTATAATTGATGGAAAATATGGATTTGCAGAGGGTGAATTAGCTTCAACGCATATCTTAAAGTTTGAATCAAATAATGATAATTTAGTTTTTAATGAATATTTATCACTAAAATTAGCTTCTATTGCTGGATTAAAAATTCCAAATATTCAAATAGTAAATTTTGATAGTGAAGTTGTACTTCAAGTTGAAAGATTTGATAGAGAACTAATATCTAATGATAAAATTATTAGAAAACATATTATAGACGGTTGTCAAGCTTTAAATCTAAATGTAATGCATAAATATGAAAGAGCTTTTGGAAAAGAATTAAAAGACTATAAAGAGGGTGCATCTTTTCAGAAGATATTTACTTTAATTGGAAAATGCACATCACCAATAATAGCAAAAAAATATATTATTACTTGGATAATTGTTAATTTATGTTTAGGTAATAGTGATGCTCATGGAAAAAACATTTCATTTTTTATTGATAAAAATAAAATAGAATTAACTCCTTTTTATGATATTGTAAATATTGAAATTTATGATGATAAATATGATACAGATTTTGCAATGGGTATAGATACCGCTTTTAATCAAAAAGAATTAGGAAGTTATCAAATAATAGAGTTTTGTAAAGATTTAAAGATAAATCTAAAAGGTTTTATCAAAGAGTTTAAAAGAGTCTCTCATTCAATAAATAAAGCTTTAGATGATGATATTTTAATTGACGTAGTAAATCTTAAAAATAAAGATTTTTATGAAAAATACAAAAAAGATGTTCAGTTTAGAATTGCTGAATTAACAAATAAGTTTGAGTATTGTTTGGAGTATGAAATATAAATTAGTTTTAATTTATTTTGCAAATTATTTGTATGAATTAAATCTCATCAACTGAGATTTAATTCAAAAGATTTATCTAGCGTCTTATTTTTACGGTAATTATTACGGTATTCATTTTTAGACTGCGATTTGAAGTCCTAAAATAGGCATACTAGAACAAGTTTAGATGTACGTCTTCTCCACCAATAAACAATCCAAAAAAACTTACAAAGCCTAAAAAGTACTAATAATTGGCACTTTTTACTTCGTTCATAAACAATACCATCCAATCAATAATCATCAAATCTAAAACTTTTAGGGATATATTAATTTTGAAAACAAAAACAAAATTTATACTTCCACTTGCAAACCAAGTAATTAGATATTAAAAGAAGTGCAACTATTCACGGGAAATGGTAAATATGTATTTCCAAGCGTTAGAAGTAAAGATAGACCTATGCGTGATAATACACTAATTGGAGCATTAAGAAGAATGGGTTACACAAAAGAAGAATTTGTACCTCATAGATTTAGAGCAATGTTTTCAACAATAGCCTATGAAAATGCAAATTCAAAAGATGGGCATAACTTCACGGGAAAAGTTATCGAAGCACTTCTTGCTCATAAAAGTAAAAGAAGCTTATAACCGTTCTAGTTATAAGGATGGAGAGGGTTAATTGAGTGGTATGCTTGTTATTTAGTTAATTTAGTAAATCGAATTACAACATAAAGTATCTGGTTGAGTAAAATCATGATTAATTTTTTCTAAAAAATCAAACAAACTTTGAAATCTATCATAATTAATATTCTCTTCTTTGGCAATTAAAGTTGCTAATCTAGTTTTTTCAATAATTCTTTTACCATATGCAATATAACTAGTAACCGATTCAATATTTTTATACTTATTATTAATTTTATTATATTCATTTAGTTTTTTTATTGTTGAATCTTGTAATCCTTTTCTCTTTACATCAATTATATGTCCATGTTTTTTTATTATTTCAATTATTATTTTTTTGTCAATTAATTTCTCAACAAACCCCTTATTTATAACATCTAATAAAAAATGGTTTTTATAATCATTTTTCTCAAAATGTTTTTCAATTTTAATCTCATCAGCATCAAGAACGAAAGAAAACTTAAGTTTTTTATCTATATAAGGTAAAATACATTTTCTGATATTTGCAATATCAAGTTCGTTTAAATTTCCCATCCTTATTATATGCTTATCATAAAATATTCTATGCATTTTTATTATGTCAGCATATCCTCCAAAATAGCAATATCTTAATTTTAAATCAAGATATTTACTTTTTTTATTAAAATATTTTAAAGCCTCTTTAATATAAATAATATCGGTTACCCCTTCTGTAAAAACTAAAAGAGAATTATAAATTTGAGTTAATAATAATATTGCTCTTTCTTTTTTCATATCGTAGAAATCAAACTTCTCAAAATAATCAGCAGCATCATATTTAGCAGAAATAGAGAAGTTACTCTTTAATAAATAAAAAGTATGCTTTAATTTGATAAATATAGGTGCATTTTGACCTTTTACTTATCCAAGAAAATTTATTTTCCCAAGAAGTATTTTTTTAAAACTTTTTTCTTTATTATTTGAATATTTTTTTGGTTGTTTGTTGAAATATTTAAAATGGATTGAAGTAGCTTCTTCTAATCCTAATGTATTCCAAGAATGAAGCATACTTCTTATTTGTCTTACAAATTTTCTATTTAAATTAACCTTTTCATTAACTTTTAAACCAGTAACAACTTGAGATTGATTTGAACACTGCACTCTTGTTTTTAACGGATTAAGATTAAAACCATTTAATAATAAAATATCTTCTACATCTAATAATATTTGATCTGTATTAATATTTTTATTATATGTAGAAAAAGTAATATCATCTGCATATCTTGTATAAGTTAAAGAATTTTGTTTGGCAAATTTTATAAAATTATGATCCTTTTTTTTACAAATAAAATTTGAGATTATTCGAGAAGTTGCACTACCTTGTGGTAATTTATTATCATACGAAATTAATTGAGCTAATTTAGTAGCAATTTTATCATCTATTTCAAAAGGTTTTGAGATAAATAAACCTCTAATTCTACCAAAATTTATAGAATCAAAAAAATTCTCTATATCAACATTTATAACTATTGCTTTTCGTTCGTGTTGTTTAGCATTTGAAATAATATTCCTTATATCATCTTTTTCAGATTTAATAAAGGCATGAACTGGTAGAGGGGGCTTATAAATTTGTTGCAAGATTAAATTCAATTTTTTTTGTACATTATCAGTAGATTTAGGAGGTATTAATAGCTTTCTTTTTCCACCATTTTTTTTACTAATAGTTTTTTTTCTATATTTTTTATGTATATTCTCATATAAAGCTAAATCACACAATTTTTTATACTTAAGGTAAAAATCCTCTAATTCTTTCATATAAAACCTTTTACTTTCACTTATCTTCGCTTTGGCTTTTAATGGCTTAGGCATAACTCAGGAAGAATAACCTGTATTCTTTTTATAATCGTCGCAGGAACAACAACGAAAAGTTAAGTTAAAAGGTTTAAAAAATAATATTATATAAGTTCTTAAAACAATATTTACATTCAACATAAAATTATTAATTGTACTTATATTTAAAAAACAAAAATTTAACAAATATAAAAACAAAAGATATACTTCTAATGTGACAAAATAAATTATAAGAAAAACTATGCGTTTAGAAAACGCATTAAACTTTGGAAAAATGCAAATAATAAAAAATTGGCTAAAATATCTGAGAGAAGAAATAAAATTGAACCAAAACTAAGACAATTAATTAAGACAATTAATTAAGACAATTTTATTATCAAATTTAGGGCAACTGAATCTAAAAATATAATATTAGATATTTTTGGAACAATTAGAAAAGATAAGTCAAAGATATATTTTCTAACTTATCTAAAATAATTGGTAAAAAATGGGATTTATTCAAAAATATATTTAAAGAATCTAAACAAGATACATTTTAATCTTTAGAAAAAATTAATAGATTTAGAAATGATGCTCATGCAAAAGATATAAAAGAAGAACATTTTATTTTATTTAGAATTTCTATTGAACAAATTGAAAAAGATATAGAACATTTATAAATATAAAAAACTAAAAAAAATATGTAGAATCTAAAATACAATCATGTTACACTAAAAGATGCTGTTAAGCATTTAACAAAAATGTTTTCAAGACTTAGACATGATAGAAGTTTAAAAGAACTAACAAAAGATGAAAGAATCTATTTTAGAGTAAATGAACTGCATAAAAATGGAACTCCACACACTCATGTTTTATTGTTTGTTCCAAAATCAAGTATAGATAGAGTTGTGACTGCATTTAAAAGATTGTTTGATAATAAAACAAATGACATACAAACAAATATTGAAAATGCAACTTCATATATTATGAAATATATAAATAAAACTTTGCCTTTGTCAAAGAAAGAGAATTTATCAAAAAAAGATAAATACTTAAACGCTTGGTATTGTAAACATAGGATTATTAGATTTAATTGTAGTAGAACTTTAGCACCTTTGAGCCTATATTGATTATTACATGAAAAGTTTAATTTAAAAGAATTAACATATTTAGTTAGGAAGAAATCTCTGGCAATTTTTGTACTACAAACCAACAGAGATAAAATAATGGAAATATTCAATGGCGATGAACTGATATATCAAAGAAGTGAAAATTACTCTTTGAAAAATGGGCTTTTAGATTTTTGATACTTTTTTGAAAAGTATATACAGATAAGATGGGAACTATCCCTTAAACAGTGAAAGGAAAATAAAAACAATGAGCAATTTTTTGAGAATAGTAAAAGTAATGAAAAAACAGGAATAGCAAAAAGCACAATTTGGTTATGGGTTAGTGAAGGCAAATTTCCTAAACCTATTAAATTAAGTTCTAGAATTACAATTTGGGAAGAAGAGAAAGTTAATAACTGGATGAAAGAAAAGTTATAAAATATTTTATGATATAATTTATCCATGAAAAAAGAAGATATCTTAAATAAATTAAAAGAACTAAAACCAATATATCAAAATGAAGGCTTAGAAATACTTGGAGTATTTGGAAGTTATGCAAAAGATGAAAATACTAAATATAGTGATATTGATATAGCCTATAAATTAGATTATGAAAAGTTTTCTAAAAAATATATTGGTGGTTTTTCCAAACTACTAAGAATCAATGAAATAAAAGAAGAACTACAAAGTATATTAAAAAATGAAGTTGACTTCGTTCCTGATTCAAATAAAAAAATTATGAAAGATTTAATATATGTCTAAAGCAATAAATAGATTAAATAAAATACTAGATGCAATAGAAGATATTGATTTTATTATAAATGATAATAATCTAAAAATCACTCAAGCAATAAATGATAAAATCATCAAACCTGCAATTAGAATGAATATAATAAGAATTGCTGAACAATTTGCAAAACTTAAAGATGATAATGAATTTAAAATTTTAGAAAATTTTTCAAATGATGATTTAAAAGGTATTAGTGCAGTAAGAAATTATATTGCTCATGACTATGATAGTACAGATGATAATATCATAGAAGAAGTAATAAGATATAACTTACCTATTTTTAAACAGACTATTTTAGATATAAAAAAAGAATTTTAAAACTTTACAAATTTAAAATTATAGGGTACCTTTTAGGGGTATATTTAATTTAATAAGCCTATAAATCCTAATATATAGGAATCTTCAATCCTACACATCTCAACCAACCTATTCAAAACTCTTATATAATGGGACTTATAGACACTTTACAATATAGATTTTAATCAAAATTTAAGCTTATCAAATGATAATTTGTTAAATAATAAAAATCATCACTTGTTTTTACTCTTAAAACTTACGAATAAGTTTTTTATTTTTTTCTTCATTACTGATATGCAATTTCCTTTAAGTAGTTTCACTCTCTTTTTCTTGTCGTTCAGTTGTTGTGATTGCATATGTCTTTCCATCTTTATCTACTAAAGCACTAGAAATAATATGAATATCAATAATAGAACCATCTTTTTTTAATCGTTTTGTTTTATATATTTGAAGTATTTTTGAACTGCAAAGTTTAGCTATTTTTTTCGTATCTTTTTCTTGCAACTCTTTTGGTATTCTATCTTTTGATTCCATTTTAAGGGCTTCTTCTTCACTCCATCCATAAAGTTTTTGGGCTCCTGGATTCCATGCAATAATTTTCCCACTTAAATCTTCAACAATAATAGCATCACTTGAATCACGCACTACAATTGCTAAACGAGAAAGTTTATTTAATTCATTTAATTTTATTTTTATATTATGCATCTCTGTTATATCTACAAAAGAGATAACTGCACCTTCTATTACATTTTCTAATGTGCGATAAGGTTGGATTCTCATTAGATATGATTTTTCATCAATTGTCATAACTTCAATCTCTTTATGAACCAATGTATCAAGAACACTTTGAATATCACTAACTAAACTATTATAATCAACCATATTAGATACAATATGCCCAATTGGACGTCCTATGTCTGCTAGAATTAAGTTAATAATACGAGTAACAGCAGGAGTAAAGCGTAAAATATTAAGCTTATGATCTACAAAAATAGTCCCTATTCCAGTTCCTGCTAAAAGATTATTCATATCATTATTTGAACGAGATAAATCTGTGACTTTTGTATTAAGTTCAGAATTAACAGTTGATAACTCTTCATTAACTGATTGTAACTCCTCTTTTGAAGTTTCCAACTCTTCATTTGTAGATTGTAGCTCTTCGTTCATTGATTGTATCTCTTCATTGTATGATTTTAATTCCTCATTTGAAGTTTCTAGTTTTTCATTTGCATCTTGTAAGAATGCTTTTTGAAGTTGAAGTTCTTGTTTTAGTGATTTTATGTTTATATTTTCATGTAAAAATTCAGTATCAACAGTATCTATAACTGGAAGATTTTCTTCAATAATTTCTTCTTTAGATGTAGATAAATCTTCTTGAATAAGCACAAGATATAAAGGCAGTTCTTGCTTAAATTTTAAGTTAAGATTTATTTCTCGTATAGTTATATCAACTATAATAAAACTTTCATTTGTTTTAATTTTCAATCCATTTGTATGCACAATTTGTTTTTTATTTTTTGCTTTTTGAAAGCTAAGTATTAAATCATTTTTCAAACCCTCTTTGGCCATTTTAAAAATATTATTTGTATCTATTTCTCCTGAGGGCAATTCAAGATACATTCCTGCTTTTCCTTGTATATATAAAATATCTCCTTGCTCATTTACAAGTACAGCTGATGGAGCGATTTGTTCAAGAATTGCATTTTCAATTAGTTCTCTAAGGGGTAGTTTTACTCCCGCTGTTAATTTATTTATTTGAGGTATTGAGTTATATTTTTGATTTGTTGGAAGAAGTTGACTTAACATATTTGTTTTAATATTATTATGATCTTTTTGGCATTCAAAAAGTTTTGATTTTGCATCTATTACAGTATAAAGATTTTCAAGTTCACCTAAAGTCTCTGAATTGCCAAGAAGAAGAACCCCTTTTGTTTTTAAAGCATAATGAAAAATAGAAATGACTTTTTGTTGCAATTCAATATTCATATAAATCAATAAATTACGACAACTTATTAGATCTAGTTTTGAAAATGGTGGATCTTTAATAACATCATGTACAGAAAAAACCAGCATATCTCGAATGTTTTTATCTATTCTATAACTATTTCCATCGCTATTTTTTATAAAAAATTTTTCTAATCTCTCTTTTGAAACATTAGAATCTATACTTAAAGGATAAATACCAGCTCTTGCAGTTGTAATTGCTGTTTCATCTATATCTGTGGCAAAAATTTGTACTACAAATCTCTCTTTTATTTTTTGCATATATTCCATTATAAGTATAGCTATAGAATAAGGTTCTTCTCCTGTTGAACAAGCTGTTATCCAAACTCGTATTGTAGAATCTGATGATTTATCTAAAAAAAGTTTTGGAATAGCATTTTTTTCTAAAGAGGCAAAAACCTCTTCATCTCTAAAAAAACTTGTTACTCCTATTAGTAAATCATTAAAAAGAGTAGTAACCTCATCTTTACTTTCTTTTAAATATTCATAATATTCTTCAATAGTGTCAATTTTATTTACAACTAAACGACGCTCAATTCTTCGTCCCATTGTACTTGGCTTGTACATTGAAAAATCGTGGCTAGTTTGACTTTCTAATAATAAGAATATTTTTTTTAAAATCTCTTCATCATAAGTAACTATAGGAATTATCGTTTGTATTTTTATATTAGAGTTTGAATAATTTATAATTTTTTCAGCCATCTCATTTGGAGCTAAGATTTCATCAATTATACCTGTTGCTATTGCACTGCTTGGCATACTCTCAGATTCAGAAGATTTAATACTTTGAGCGATGACAAAACCTCCAGCTGCTTTTATAGCTTTTATACCTTGAGTTCCATCTTCTCCCATTCCTGATAAAATTATACCTATGGCTTTATTTTGTTTATCGCTGGCTAGGGAATTAAAAAATAAATTAATTGGTAAATGTAGTCCTTTTCTTTTAGGAAGTTTATCAAGATAAAGAATTCCTTCTGATAGTTTCATATCATAATTTGGAGGAATGACATATACACAGTTTTTTAGAACTTTCATTCCATCTTCAACTTCATATACTTTCATGTTTGTACATCGTTGTATTAGTTCACATAAAAGACTTTTGTGATTTGGCTCTAAATGCTGAATAAGTACAAAAGCCATATTTGTATTGGTATTTGTTGGCATTGCAGAAAAAAATGATTCAAAGGCAGCTAAGCCTCCTGCTGAAGCTCCGATACCAACTATAAAAAAATCGTCATTTGTTGATTTATTTTTCAAGGGAAAATGCCTTTGCGAAAAAATTAATATTTTTCAGTATACCCTTTTTCAGGTTCTTTCCTTATTTTTTACATTATTAAATAAAAAACTTAAAGGCCTAGAATATCCATTATCTATTCCTTTAAGATAATTGAGAAAATTACGATTCATACATGCCTTATAATTAAGCTTAGTAGGAAGATAATGATTTGTCTTACGGGATAAAAGGAGAATCAAATTATGAAAAAATATTTTTTTTTAAAAGCAACAATTATTGCTGGTGTTATAATTACAAATACATTTCCATTGTTAGCAGATGAGGCGGTAAAAGAACTTATTATAAAAAACAAATATACAGTTGAAGAAAAGATTGATGATACTGTTATTACTACCCAAGTAAAAATGGCATTAATGAGAGATTCTTCAACAGCTTCTTTAGGAACAGATGTAACAACTACTAATGGCATTGTACTTCTTCAAGGTAGTGTTCTGGATAATTATGAAAGAGATATGATTACAAAAGTTGCAGCATCTGTTCAAGGAGTTAAAAGTGTTCAAAATGAGATGAAAGTAATTAATGAACAAACAAGTACAGTAGCGGAAAGGCTTGAAGATTCTACTATTACTACAAAAGTAAAAATGGCATTAACTTCACATGTTTTAACTGGAGCTTTAAGAACTTCTGTTACAACTACAGATTTGGTAGTTACTATTACTGGAAAAGCTAAAAATAAAGCTGAAAAAGAACTTGTAAGTAAAATTGTTGAAGATGTTGAAGGTGTTAAAAAAGTTATTAACAATATGACAGTTGAATTATAATATGTTATGAACAGTATCTACATAAGATAAAATAGCATCTAGCTTTTATTGATGTTAAAGAGAAATTTAAAAATTAGTTAAAATCTGTTCAATAGGAGTTATTTTACTCTTATTGAATGAAAGTTTTAAATTCCGAATATTTTTTTATCAATTTTAATTATTCTGACTAAATTATTTTATACGTATTAAAGAAATTTCTATCTTTATCTTTTTGTTTTAATAAAAAATTCTCAATTCTTTCCGCCCTTTCTTTATCTAAAAAAA
>JBBRXF010000083.1:0-10770 GCA_038248665.1 Campylobacterales bacterium
GTTTATTAATAATCAACCTCCATATCCTGTATTATCAGAATTAAGAAATTCTTGATGTTTTTCTTGTATAGAGAACTCTTTTTTCGATGAATTGTCTTTATTCATTTCATGCATTGATTTATGCATTGCCATACATTTTTCTTTATCCATACCCATCATCATGTTATTTTCTGCTGCAAATAAACTTCCTGCAAATAAACCTGCTACTAGAACTGTGATTGTTAATCTTTTCATTTTCTATCCTTTGATTTTTTATATGTTGAATTATAGTAATCTAATAAGGAAAGAATGTGGAAAGATACAACTCCTGATTATCTACACATAATTTAAATATAATTAAAAAAAAAGGATACACATTGAAAACTAAATATATAAGTTTAATAGTAATTTTTTTTATAATAGTTATTTTTATAATATTTTCAAATAGAAATAATGATACGGGAAGATGGTATAGTGAAAAACAAGTTAAGCTTGGAGAACAAGTATTTCTGAAAAATTGTGCCTCATGTCATGGAGAAAAAGCAGAAAAAACTATTAATTGGAAAAAAACTTTATCAGATGGCTCATATCCTCCACCACCATTAAATGACACTGCTCATGCATGGCATCATCCAAAGTGGCAATTAATTGAGATAATAACTAATGGTGGTGCAAAGTATGACGGTAAAATGCCTCCATTTAAAAATATATTAACTAATGAAGAAAAAGAGGATGCAATTGCATATTTTCAATCTTTATGGAGTGATGAATTTTATAATCTTTGGTTAGAAGGAGGAGGATTAAAAAAGAAAAGTGAGAGATAAGAGATTATCTCCTACTAAATCTTTTTTTATTTTGAATCGTTCAAAATTATCATTTAATTAACAATAAATGAACCTCTTTTTGATTTTGTTACACCTACTTCATGACTAAATGTTAAAACATAAGTATATTGATCTGGCTACACTAAATAGGACATAGAAAATAACTATGTTAAAATTAGTGAAAGCGGAGAATAAAAATGAGAAAAAGTAATTACTCACAAGAGTTTAGAGAATCAACAATAAAGTTTTGTATTGATAATAGTGATAGATCAATTTCAAGTATAGCAAGAGATTTAGGACTAAATAAAGGAACTTTAGCTTTATGGGTAAATGATTATAAAGCTAAAAATAATTTACTACCTATAAATGATTTAAAAAATGAGACTTTAGAGCAAGAGAATAAAAGACTAAAAAAAGAACTTGCAATTTTAAAACAAGAAAAAGAGATATTAAAAAAGGCAGCAGCATACTTTGCAAAAGAAACTCTGTAAAGTATGCATGGATAAAAGAACACTCAAAGAGTTTTAATGTACAACTTATGTGTAAACTATTTAAAGTTAGTAGAAGTTGCTACTACAACTGGATTGAAAAAGGTTCTATTGTAAATAAAATTGATAAAGATTTAAATAATCTCATTAAAATCATTTTTGAACAAGCAAGAGCAACTTATGGAACAAGAAGATTAAAAGAGGTTTTAAAACAAAGATATGGTCTTATAGTTTCAAGAAGAAAAATTCAAAGAACTCTGAAATATTTAAATCTAAAAGTAAAAATGAAACGAAGATTTAAAGTAATTACAACAACATCAAATCATACTCTACCAATTGCACCAAATCATCTAAATAGAGATTTTTATAGCTCACAAATAGATAAAGTTTATGTTGGAGACATTACATATATTCCAACAAATGAGGGAGGGTTATATTTGGCTGTTGTAATCGATATTTACTCAAGAAAAGTTGTTGGATGGTCTATGAATTATAGTTTAAAAACTTCACTTGTTAATGATGCACTATTAATGGCATTAAAAAGAAGAAATCCTTCTAAAGGACTAATTTATCATACTGATAGAGGAAGTCAGTATGCCTCTTATGAACATAAAAATCTTTTAGAAAAATATGGGATAGTTCAAAGTATCAGTAGAAAAGGAGATTGCTGAGATAATGCAGTTGCAGAGAGTTTTTTTCATTCTCTAAAAACTGAATTAATTCATCATGAGAAATTTATATCAAGAAAACAAGCAAGTGAAAAAATATTTGAATATATAGAGATTTTTTACAATAGACAAAGATTACATTCATCAAATGGATATATGTCACCAACAGAATTTGAAGATAAAATGTTACGTTTTGAAATGGTTAGCTAAATTATAAATTTTCTGTCCTATAAAGTGTTGACAGATCAACCAATGCTTGAATCTTCTTTTGAAAGTATTTGAGATGAACGTTGTAAAATAGTCACTTTTGTTCCAAGTCTTGAAAACAGTTGTGCCATTTATAAAGCTATATAGCTTCCACCCAATACAATAATTGATTTAGGCAGAGTTTCTAGTTCAAAAGCCTCTTCATTTGTAAGATAGTTAACCTGATTAAGTCCATTTATTTTAGGAATGATTGCAGATGCACCTGTAGCAATTAAAATATGTGTTCCAACTATAGTTTGCCCGTTAATTTCAATAGAATTCGAGGATTTAAGTTTTGCATGACCTTCAATCAATTCAAAATTGTCCATATCCTTAATAATATTGATATATTTTTGTTCACGCAAATCAATAACTAATTTACGTTTTTCCTCTATTAAGGAAGAAAAGCTTCCCACTTTTGCTGAGGATTTAATTCCATCAAAAGGAATATTATTAGACTTATGTAATGTTTCTGCTGCACGAATTAAATTTTTTGATGGGACACATCCTACATTTACACAAGTTCCACCTATTTTTAATCCATCATTAACCATAGTAACTTTAACACCCAATTCATTTGCTTGAATTGTTGCTGCAAATGCAGCTGAACCACCACCAATTATAATTAGATGTTTTTCTTCTGCTTTTTCATTAACAATTGATGTTTTAATAACTTTATAATTTCCTATACTATCAATAATATTTGAAATTTTATTTTCATCAATTACTGATTCATCAAAAAAGACAATTGCATTTGATTTTTCAAAACGGGCTATTGATTTATATATACCATTATTTTCTACTAATTTATTCTGTATTGATACAGCACAGTGATCACAAGTCATACCCTCTATTTTAAATTCACACGTTTTCATTTTGCTCTCCATTTAATTATATAAGTTTTATAACAGCACAAATACCATAAAAGATAAAGTTTAAGATTCTATTTCATCCTTATTTTTATCTTTTATTGAATAACATTTTTCTTCTCTTTTATTTAAAGCATAAATTGTCAATGCAACAAAAATACTAAAATAATAGCATCTACAATACCTGTTTTAAGAAGATCTCTTTTCTCATAACTTACTCCTTTTATGATAACTCTTTAATAATCTTTTTAACATCCTTTAAACAACATTTACCAGATGGATTTTTATGTTCACAATCACACCCAATACTATTCATTTTTTCAGAAATATCTTCAATAGCATTTGTTTTACCAAGTTTATTTACTTCATCAGATATTTTCTCTTTTGTCCAATTAAAACAGTAACAAACCGTTTTAGGATTTGCCCATTCCTTCAAGCCAACTTCTTTTATTAAATGCTCTTGTTTAATTATCTCATTTAGTTTAAAATAGATAACTTCACAATCTGAAGTTTGACAATAAAAAAAATCCTTTACAGATGATAGTTCTTTTAAATACTCATCTTTAACCAAGAATTTAACTGTTATCGCAGATACTTCTTTAGCTTTATTCTTACAAACAGGACAAATATCTTTTGTATGGAAACTTAACATTAATTATCCTTTTCAATTTTTTTATGTGTAGTAGATGTAAAACCTGTTGTATCAATTGCTTTTTTAATATCTTCAATTGTTGTTTTACTACTATCAAACTTAATATTTGCATTTCCAGTTTTATGGGATACATCTACTTTAACTATTCCATCTTGTGTATGTATTGCTTTACCAACGGTAGCCTCACAAGCTAGACAAGTCATATCAGATATTTTCACATCATAGGTAACTATATTTTTTTCTTGAACAATTACAATATCTTTTTTACTTTCCTCTTCTATGAAGTAATTTCCATAATAAGGAAAAGATATAGTAACAATTGCAAACAGTGTTACTAAAGATAAGAATGTTTTTGTTCTTACAAAACTTACTTTCTCTTGGGTTTCACACTCACAAGAAATTTGTTCTTTAGGTTTTAATTTTTCCCACCAAACATAAGCTAATACTAATATAGTTAATCCTATTAAATAAGGTCTAAAAGGATCCATCCATGAAAATGTAGAAGCCAAGCCCGTAGAACCTGCCAATACAGCTAATACTGGAGTAATACAACACAAGGAAGCTCCAAGTGAGGCAATAATACCTGTTAGAATTTTTTTATCCATAACTTACTCCTTAATACTGTTTTCAAAAAAGTGTTTAATATCATCATTAATAAAATAAAAAATAGTTGCTCCATCTCTTACATTATCAATAACATTACCATCTTTTAATTTTCTTAAATGCTGTGAAGTTGCTGATTGACTGATATTTAAAATATCACTAATATCACAAACACATAACTGTTCATAGTTTATTAATAGATAGACAATTGAAAGTCTAATTTCATTGCCTAGTAAAGAGAAAATTTCACTTTTCTTTTTTAGTAAGTTCTTTTGCTCTTTTATTAAATCCTGTGCCTGATTGATTAGTTCATAATCAACTTCTTTTCTGATACATTGTGGGTTTATATTCATTGTATATCTCCTTTATTTAAACATATTATAATATTCTAATATGCAGGGTTTGTGTAGAAGATATTTTAAATTAGCATTTAGATATTTTCACTTATCTATTATGTAATAATTTTTGATATAATAGACGAGTAAAAAGGGACAATAATTGGATAATAAATGGTAGGTAATTTAGGTATATTTTTTATAGCAGCTTTTTTTGAGATATTTGGATGTTTTGCTTTTTGGTTGTATTTTAGAGTTGATAAAACACTGTGGTGGCTAAGTATTGGAGTTATTTCATTGATGCTTTTTGCTTATATATTAACAAAAATAGATGTGGAAAATGCAGGAAGAGTTTATGCTATATATGGTGGAATTTATATTGTAGCTTCTTTAATATGGCTTGTTTTAGTTGAAAAAGAGAGCTTTAATAGATGGGATATTTTAGGTGCAATCTTTGCAATAATTGGTGCACTTATTATATTTATTGGAAATAGAAGTAGTTAGAGTAAAAGAGTATTAGATAAAAACAATACTCTTTTAAAAACTATTTTTCACTAAAATCTACTTTTCTAAATTCAATTAAGTTCTATAAAATTCTATAATACATTGGAGCCACATTAATTTTTATGGTGAATATGATTTTACAAAATTAGATAGAAAAGATACGAAATATATTAAAGATAAAGATTATTCTCAATTAAAGATTTAAGTTCATTTTAAGTGATTTGGCACCATTTAGTACCTTTATGCAGAAGTACCCTCAAATCTATGATAGCATCAAAAAAAAGCAATCATTTCAAGGATATACTTTTACAAATACTGATATTCCTAATACAGAATTATTCTTATCATATGTTGATAGGTTTCAAATGAGAACAGATGCTAATGGTAATCCTGGTAATTTCACGAAAGTTTTTAATACTAATAGAGGTGTTTATGAAAGAACACTAAATGATGGTGCATATACTTTATTATTAACTAATAAAACTATCAAGAATCTAACAACAAATATTCAATATCTTAATGCTATTGATAATTTTGAATCTGAATATTTCGATGCAACATATACTTTTGGTCCTATTTTTGTGTCAGGACAATATATAGGAACACAATATGATACAAATGAAAGTGATGGAAACTTTATAGCACTAAAGGTAGGTGCAGAGTATAAAGATTTTAATTTTGCAATAGCTACTAGTGAGACAACTTCTGGTGATGTTGAATCTTGATTAGGTTATGGAGCAGATACATCATTTACTGGTAATGAAATTTATGGAAGTATCTTCTCTTATAGAAAAGATGCAAAAGCATATAAAGTAAGTTTAGAAAAAGAAATTGATAAACTTAAAATAGGTGCAGCATACGTATTTACGGATATGAAAGATAATAAATCAAATGATCAAGAAATAGACTTAACAGGTTCTTATCAATTTACAAAAAATCTCAAATTAGACTTACTTCATGCAATAATTGATGGCTCTGAAGATTACAGTAGAGCAAAAGCAGATAGTGAAACTAGAATTAAAGTATCATACTCTTTTTAAATAACTAGCTGTAAAGCTAGTTATTCATATATTTTATAGTATTGTAATTAGAATTAATATTTAATTCCAATTACAAATCAAGAATGATAACGTTAATTATCTTTAGATAAAAAATTAATCCCATTAGCTAGATATTGATTCAAAATAATCTCATTTTCACTTATTTTATGATCTGTAATACTATTTTCTGAATATATCAAATCATTTTCAGATTTTTCTAACATTAAACCAAATTCAGGATTTTTTTCTTCTTGCTTATTAGTACTATTTTTGTTAATACAATCTGAATTATTAATATTACTTGTAATACTTGAAACTTTCATATGAAAGTCCTTTCTATTTTAATTTAATATTTTTTAGTCTTAATGCATTTAATATAACAGAAACTGAACTAAAACTCATTGCAGCAGCTGCAATAATAGGTGATAATAAAATGCCAAAATAAGGATATAAAATACCCGCAGCAATTGGAACACCTGCTGTATTATAAATAAAAGCGAAAAATAAATTTTGTCTTATATTTTTCATAGTACCTTTACTTAATTTATATGCTTTTATAATGCCATTTAGATCACCTTTAATTAGGGTTATTTCAGCACTTTCTATTGCAATATCAGTACCTGTTCCCATTGCAATTCCTACATTTGCTGCTGTAAGAGCTGGTGCATCATTTATTCCATCGCCTGCCATTGCTACAATTTTACCTTGAGATTGTAAATCTTTTATTACTGATAATTTATCTTCAGGTAAAACATCTGAATAAACTTGTTTAATAGATAACTTTTTTGCCACAGCTTTGGCTGTAATTTCATTATCACCTGTTAACATTACTACATTAATTCCTAAAGAATGCAAGTTATCAATAGCTTCTTTTGTTGAAGACTTAATTGGATCAGCAATAGATATAAGTCCTGCTAAAATATTATCAATTGCTATAAAAATAACTGTTTGACCATTTTCTCTTAAATCATTTGCTTTTTGCACTGAATCATCTAAATTAATATTTAAATCTTGCATTAATTTTAAATTTCCTAATGCGATGATTTTAGTATCAACTTCTCCAATTACACCTTTTCCTGTGATATATTTGAAATTCTCAACCTCTAATATATCAATTGCATTTTCTTTTGCTTTTTTAATTATAGCTTCAGATAAAGGATGTTCACTATTTTGTTCTATTGCAGCAGCAAACTTTAAAATTTCATTTTCATTAAAATTATTTAAATTTGTAATTGCAGTTACTTGTGGTTTTCCAACTGTTAATGTGCCCGTTTTATCAACAACAACTGTATCAATTTTCTCCATAATTTCTAAGGCTTCAGCATTCTTAATAAGTACTCCTTCTAATGCACCACGACCAGTACCAACCATAATAGAAATTGGTGTTGCTAACCCTAAAGCACAAGGACAAGCGATAATTAAAACTGCTACTGCATTTACAATTGCAAAGGCAAGGGTTGGTTCAGGGCCAAAAAAATACCAAATAATATAAGTTATAAAAGATATTAATACGACAGCAGGAACAAAATATCCTGAAACACTATCTGCAAGTTTTTGAATAGGAGCACGACTTCTTTGTGCTTGAGCTACCATTTCTATTATTTGAGAAATTAATGTGTCTTTACCTATTTTTGTTGCTTTCATTATAAATACACCTGTACCATTTACAGTTGCTCCTATAACTTTATCATCAAGGTTTTTTTCTACAGGAATTGATTCTCCTGTAACCATTGACTCATCAATAATACTTTTTCCGTTAATGATAATTCCATCAACTGGTATTTTTTCTCCTGGTTTAATTTTAAGATTATCATTTAATTGTATATCTTCTACATCAATTAATTCTTCAGTTTTATCAGTATTAATTCTTATAGCAGTAGAAGGAACAAGATTTAATAACATTTTAATTGCAACATTTGTTCTAGATCTTGCTCTAAGTTCTAATACTTGACCTAATAAAACTAAAGTAATAATTACACCTGCTGCTTCAAAATATACAGGAACCGTTCCACCTTCCCCTTGTAAATTTATAGGGAAAAGAGTTGGAAGAAACAAGGCAATAACGCTAAATATCCAGGCAACACTCACTCCTAATCCAATAAGCGTGAACATATTTAAACTTTTGTTTATTACTGAATAATATGCTTTAACATAAAAGTTCCATCCTCCCCAAAGGACAATAGGAGTAGCAAGAAAAAATTCAATATATTGAATTGTCGACATTGATAAACTAGATGGTAAAATATTTTCACTCAAATCAGCTAACATCGCTAAGATAAATAAAGGAATAGCTAAAACGGTACTTATCCAAAATCTTTTTGTCATATAATCTAATTCATCAGTATTTTCTTCTTCTTTCTTGTCTATTACACCCATAGGTTCTAATGCCATACCACATTTAGGACAATCACCTGGCTTATCACGAATAATCTCTGGATGCATAGGACATGTGTATTTTATATTTTGTTTTATTATTTCGTGAGTATGAGGTTCATCTAGGTGATTATGTTCTAAATGTTCATGATTTTTTTCTTCATTAAGATATTGAGAAGGGTTTCTTTCAAACTTATTTAAACAATTCTGACTACAAAAATAGTATTTTTTTTTATCATTGGTTTTACTAAATTTTGATGTTTCACTAACATTCATTCCACATACTGGATCTTTTATATTTAAATTATTCATTATTATTACCTTTGTTATGTTTGTGTCCACCGTGCATAAATATATGCATTACTGGACATAAAAGTAATAATAATAATGGCCAAAATTCAATTATTGAAGCGATTGGTTTATTTGATAGATAAAAAACAATCCCAATAATTACAGTTATTACTATAAGAATTTTTTTCATAATATATTTCCTTTATTTAATTTTTAAAACTACTATTTAACTATTAGATATATTTTATAACTCATCTATTAAAGTTCTAAACTCTTCAATGGAAAGTTCTCCCTTAGCTAATCTTTTTTTTAGAATATCTTTATTAGATACTTTATTTTTTTTATCTATAAAATAAATAATAATAAATATTACAGATAATAATATTAACCATACCAACATCATTTCAAAGTGATTTAACCTATCTAAATAATCTAACATTTTTAATCCTTAAGTTTTTATATTTATATTATAGGCATTCAACATGCAAGCAACGTGGAAAATATAATAAAAAATCAGATTAAAAAAAAGCTTCCAAGTTAACTTGAATGGAATGACCCCAAGCCTGTAGACACTTAATTATTCAATTAACACCTTGGGTTGAGTAACATTTTTATTGTACCTTTTCTCAAATTCATTTGGACTTATAAAATCTAAAAAACTGTGTCTTCTTTTTGAGTTATAAAACATTTCTATATATTCAAATATTTTATCTCGGGCTTGTTCTCTTGTTTGAAATATGTTTTTTCTGACCAACTCCTTTTTTAACGTTTTAAAAAAACTCTCGGCAACAGCATTGTCATAACAATTTCCACGTCTACTCATACTAGGGATAATATTATGATATTTTAAAAATGTTTGATATTCATAAGAACTGTATTGACTTCCTTGATCAGAGTGAAGAATTACCTTATGATTTTTAATTCTATGGGTTGTTTTTTTCAAAGCTTCAATTATCAAAGATGTTGATTGTCTGTGTGAAGTTGCCCAACCAATCACTTTTCTTGAAAAAAGGTCAATCACGGTTGCTAGATATAACCATCCTTCATACGTTCTAATATAAGTTATATCACTGACCCATGATTCATTTGGTTTATTGACTAAAAAACATTGTTTTAAATGATTTGGATGTGCCTTATGAATTGAACCTACTTTATACGTGGGTTTTCTTTTATATGTACCAACTCCAAACAGTTTAGCTTCTTTCATAAGTCTTGCAACTCTTTTTTTATTCACATGAATATTTGAAGCTTTTCTCACAGAGAGTGCAAGCACAAGAAATCTTTATGAATATTTCTATAACCATAGATTCCATTGGCTTCTTTATATGCAGTTTTAATATGTTGCAAAAGTTTTTGATTTTCAAATTCTAAATTTGAAATGGGTTGTTCTAGCCATTTATAATATCCACTGTGATGAACTCTCATCACAGTGCACATTCTTCTGACTTTAAATACAGAAGAATGTTCTTTAATAAATGCGTACTTTAATTTGGCTGGCTTGCAAAGTACGCTGCGGCCTTTTTTAAAATATCTCGTTCCTCTGTAACTCTTTTTAATTCTTTTTGTAATCTTTTTATCTCGGCATTTGCATTTTCAGATATTTTTGCTTGAGCCATCGCTTGGGGAGATTGATATTTCTTAATCCATCCACTCAATGATGTTTGATGTACTCCAAGTCTTTGGGCAGTTTCAAAAACCCCATATCCATTCTCTACAACTTGTTTTACGGCATCTATTCTAAATTGCTCTGTATATTTTGGTGGCATTTTTATTCCTTCATATTTTCAAGATGATTTTATCATCTATTTTTATAAATTAAAAGAATAATTTCTTGTCTACTTTTAAGGGGTCATTCCAATAGGATTAAATATTGTAAGTAAAATATGTAAAGATTATAA
>JBBRXF010000084.1:0-10652 GCA_038248665.1 Campylobacterales bacterium
ATTTTTACTTGATAAGGATGACATCTCTATAAAAGATATAAAACTAATAAAATCAACTATAAATATGAGTGATAAAACAAATAATATTGAATTAAAAGCAAAAGATATTCAACTTGATGTTAATAACTTAATTAATAAAAAAGATGATTTATCTATAAATTCTATCAAACTTCTTGAACCTAATCTTGAATTTTTAAATGCAAGTGATAAAACAAAAATATTAGCTAAGAATTTAAATTTGGAAATTAAAAAAATTTCGAATTCAAAAGCTGGATTTAAAATTGAAAAAACAAATTTAAATAAACCAAATATTTCTGTTGTTTTAGCTAAAAAAGATGCAGTAAAAGAGAATGAAAAACCTATAAAAGAAGAAGAAAAAGTTGCTCAAAAAGAGCAAAAAGTTGTTGAAAATAAAAAAGTAACTCCTTCTAAAACAAAAATTAATGTTGGGCCTGTAAATATCACAAATGGAATTTTAAGTTTTGAAGATAAAAACTTGCCACTTCCTTTTAAAACAACTGTAACAAAATTAAATGGAAAAATCTCAGAATTTAAAAACACAAAATCAAGTACTACAAATCTTGAAGTAAAAGGTGTTGTTGATGAATATGGAGTTGCTAAAATAACAGGGATTTTACATCCAAATAATATAAAACTATTAACAGATATAAATCTAATTTTTAGCAATATTGCAATAAAAAATTTCACTCCATATTCGGGTAAATTTGTAGGAAGAGAAATAAAAGCAGGAAAACTTGATTTAGATTTAAAATATAACATTGAAGAGTCAAATCTTGAAGCAAAAAACAATATTGTTATAACTCAATTAGAGTTTGGAGAAAAAGTTGAAAGCCCTGATGCTGTATCTTTACCTTTGGATATTGCAATATCTTTATTAAAAGACTCAAAAGGTGTAATTGATATAAATCTTCCAGTTTCAGGAAATGTAGATGACCCACAATTTGCCATTGGTTCAATTTTATGGAGAGCATTTACAAATCTAATTACAAAAGCTGTAACTGCACCATTTTCACTTCTTGGAGCAATGTTTAACTTTAGTGAAGATGAGATAAGTAGTGTTAAATATGGTTTATTAGAAGATGAAGTAGGACCTATTCAAAAAGAGACTTTAGATAAAATCTCTCAAATTTTAAAAGCAAGAAGTGAAATAGCTATTGAATTAACAGCTTCTTATGATATGAATACAGAAGGTTATGCTCAACAAAAACAAAACTATTTAGCAAGAAAAGATGATGATAGAAATCTAAAACCAGAACAAATCGAAGCTTTAATTTTAAACGAAAAAATAAAAGTACCAAACTTAGAAAAAATCGCAAAAAATAGAATTATAAATATTTCTAACTATCTTGTAAAAGAAAAAGGTATTAATCCAAAACAAGTAGTTATGACAGATAAAATTGAGAATAATAGTTCTGCAATAAACTTAAATATCTCAAAAAAATAGATTATTATTATATTTACTTATGATTTATAGATAATCTTGACTTATTATTCTTTATTTGATAATATCGTAAAAATCAAATAAGGGATGATAAATGAATAAAATATTACCTCTTGTAGTAATAATTTTATTTAGTGTAATTTTTTATGCAATATTTAAAGAAGCTACAAAAAGTTCAAAAGTAAAAAGATTAGAATGTCAAACAAAAACTACTACATTTGAAAAAATATTTGTAGAAAATCCAATCAAAGATGCCATAGATTCTTTTGAATCAAATAACTATGAAATAAACTCTGATATTAAATATTCAAAATTTATGAAAAGTCATTTAATTGATATTTTAACTAAAGAGCAAAGTGATGAAAAACTAAAAAGAGTTATTGATAAATATGTTAATAAAAAAACAATCAATAATAAAGATGATAAAAAACTTTTACTTGATTATTATATCTATGAAAATGATAAAGAAGATAATGGTAAAAAAAATCAAGAAGCAAAAAGATATGCTGGTTATTTAATGTTTGAATTTAAATATGATAATAAATTAGTTTATAAAATACAAACAGATTATATGAATCTTGATGCCAATGATTTAGAAGAGAGAATGGATTGTGTTCTTGATTCATTCACTTCAATTAATAAAAAAGGAAAATAATGAAACAAAAAATATTTAAAGAAAAATATCCTATATTTGAAATAGAATACAAAAAAGATGAATTAAAATTTAAAGGTGTAGATGAAATAATCACAGCTCTACAAGTTAAAATTGATGCTCATCCTGTTATTGCATTTATAGCAATTTTTGATCAATATAAACATACTTCAAGTTTAGAAGATAGCGTGATAAATCCAAATATAAAAGCTGCTAAAAACATAGTATTTTGTTTTGGAAAAGAGCTACCAACACCTGAAGTAATGGCAGTTCGTCCTAGAAGTATTGGTGTTTGTGAAACAGAAGATTCTTTTGTTGTAAATTTTTTAGAAGCACCAAATGATGCTGCAAATAAAACAATGGAAGAGTTTGTTAAATCATTAAAATAATTTGGTGCTAAAGTTTTATAACTTTAGCACCAAAACCACCACTACTTGGATGAGCATCTTCAAAACCTCTAACTTTTGGATGTTTTTTCAAATACTCTTTAACTGCAAATGCTAATTTCCCAGTTCCAATTCCATGATAAACTAAAACTTCTTCAAACCCAGCAAGAAGTGCATCACTTAAGAATTTATCAAGATTTTCAAGTGCTTCTTCTGCTCTTTGTCCATGTAAATCAAGTTTTATATTTCCAGTTTCTGGTTTTTCAATAGTTACAGTTGCTTTTTTTGCAGGAATTTTTGGAGGTGGATTTCCACTTCTACTTAAATCTGCAAGAAGAACTTGAACTTTCATTCCCATATCATTTTCAATAAAGGCTTTTGCACCTTTGATTGAAACAATTGTTCCTTTTGTATTTCTATATTTAACTCTATCCCCTGCTTTAAATTCAACAACTTCTTGAACTTTTTCAGTTTTGATTTCAGTTGCAATTTTGTGAGCAATATTTAGATGTTGATGTGATTCTTGTACAAGTTTAGCTTTTATAGCTTTTTTTGCTTCATCTCGAGCATTACTATACTCTTTGTGAAGTTTTGATTTTTCAGAGTAGATATGTTCGTCAAGTTTCTCTTTTTGGTCTTTTAGATTTCCTGAAATTCTTTTCATATCTGCAATTTCTTCATCTAATTTTGCAATTTTTTGTTTATATTCTCTCTCTAAAGAACTACTTCTTTCAATTAACTCATTTAACTTATCTTTATCATCTCCATAAACCTCTCTAGCTCTTTTTACAACACTTAGAGGAATTCCATATCTTGTTGCTGTTTCAAAGGCATAAGACCTACCAATAGTACCTTGTAAGAACTCATAAGTTGGTCTTTGGTTCTCTTCATCATAAATTGCAGCTATTAACTCAACATTATCATTTGCAGCCATAAGTGCAGCCAATCTTTTATGGTGAGTTGTGATGATTACTTTTATATCTCTTTGGATTAAATCTTCGATTATTACTTTGAACAAACTTGCTGCTTCATCTGAATCAGTTCCAAGTTCAATTTCATCAACTCCAACAATTGCATTTTTTGAAGCAAAAAGTTTTGAGAATTCAACCATACGACCTGCAAATGTTGAAATATCATTTTTTACACTTTGAGGGTCATCTAAAACTGCATTTATTGATTTAAAGTTACTAACAACTGTATCATGGTGAGCTTTGTATGGAAGTAGATATTTTGAAAGAAAAACAGCTGATAAAATAGATTTTAACATCATAGTTTTTCCCCCTGCATTTACTCCTGTTATCATAACAACCGATTTTGTAAAATCAATTGAGATTGGTTTTGCATTATGTAAAGCTGGATGGCAAAAATCTACAAGTTTATTTACATCATTTTTTGAAGGAAGAATAAAGTTTTTATCCCCTATTTTTGCAAAAAATAGTCTTGCTTGATAGTGGTCAAACCTATCAAATTCTTTGTTTAAAAACTTTAAAAATAGAAGATTTTTTTCAAATAAAGATGAAATCTCTTTACAAATTTTAAATAAAATCTCTTCTTGTTTATTTCTCAAATCACTCTGTTTTTGTTTAAGTTCAGAAATACTATGAGGAACCACATAAAAAAATCCAGAATTAGAACGGTCAATTACAGAAGCATTTAACACATGATTAAATCCCCCACGAACCAATAAAGACTCTTCAGAGTTTATATAATGAACTTGAGAATCAACTAAATATGTTCTTACTTTTGTAGAGTTAATTATCTTATAAAGGCTTTGTTTGATTGTCTCTTTATTTTTTGAAATGGCATATTTTATATTGTCAAAATCTTCATTTATTCCAGCTTTTAGGTTTGCTTTATCATCAAAATAGTCTGAGATTTTTATAATATCATTTGGAATAACAATCTTATCAAGCCATTCAGCAAGCTTTCCATCAAAATTAAATCTTTTTAAATATCTAAAATAATTTATCATTTTGATAAATTCAAAAATATCATCAATTTTTAAAACACCTTGTTTTTGAATATGCATCAAAGGTATATCAAGGTTTTCAATTTTATTTGGTGCTTTTATGTCAAATTTTGACAACTCATTTATAAGTTTAAAATGAAGGTTTATATCACCTTCTAAAATAATAGATTTCTCCCTCGCCATAAGCTTTGAGAAACTCTCTATATAATCAATTAAGTCTAGTTTTTTTAGTATATTTTGCATGGCGGGATTATAGCCAAAAGGCTATAACATTTTTATGAAGATTGTTAAATAAAGTATTATCAATAAACTAAAGCAACTATTATTACCATATTTTTTGTTTCCAAGCTCTAGCTTGAGAATAAGAAATCACTTTATACTAATGAAGTTTCTATAATTTCCCATAAAATTCCAACAATTATTATTGTCACAGCCATTTTATTACAAAGTTCAACACCATAACCATCTTCAATCCATGATATTGTTTTTTCCGCAAAACTTGAATCTTCTTTTAAATCTTGTTCATTTCCAAACTTTTGAATAATCTCTTTCATATAAAGATCTCTATTAAACGTATTTATATATAATTTACTCACATATCCCAAAATAACTACGCTTATTGCAATTAAAATAAAGATTATCATATTCTCTGATATATTTAAAAACTTTCCTATAGGTTCTATTAAATAACTATCTAAATACATACCTATTAAATCTGGTAATTTCATTTTGTTATTCCTTTCTTTTTCATAATCAAAAAAGTATAACAAAAAGGTGTCACATACGGTGTCACAACTTGTATTTTTATTTAAAAAGGAGAAAAATTCTAGCTTTAAAAGCTAGAATTTGATTTAGTTAGATGAAGTATTGCCAATAAACTAAAGCAACTATTGTTATCATTAAAATGGCTATAATATTTATAAAAAATCCAAATTTTGCCATCTCTTTTACTTTAACGGCACCACTACTCATAGCTATTGCATTTGGTGGAGTTGCAATTGGAAGCATAAAAGCATAAGAGGCACATATCGTTGCAACCATTAAAATTAGAGTCATGTTTACATTGGCAACTTGTCCTAAAGAGTAAATAATTGGAAGAGCAATTGAAATAAGAGCTGTATTTGAAGTAATTTCAGTTGTAAATGTAATCATTGTAGCAATAATTAATATTAAAGCAATAACTGGTAAATCTGTTAAAGATAACATATAATTTGCAATTACATTTGCAAGTCCTGTTTTTGAAAATGCCGTAGCGATTGCAAAACCTGCACCAAACAAAAAGATTATTTCATAAGGAATATTTTTCGCATCTTCCCACTCAATAAATCCAATTTTAGGAACAAACATTAAAAGTCCAAAACTTAATAATATTGCCGTTTCATTTATACCTAACCCAGAATAATAAGGCTCAATTTTTGAATTTACTAAAAGAGTAACAACTAATCCTAACAAAATAAAAAGTAATCTTTTTTGATTAGGAAGTAGCTTTTCAGTCATCTCAACTTTTTTATCAAGTTTTATATCAGATAAACCAAGAGATAAAATATATGGAATTACAATTAACATCAGTAAAGCCAAAGGTGCAACTAAAACAATCCATTGTATAAATGCAATTGGTTCAAGATTATGTTGTTGCATAAATCCTAATAAAATTAAATTTGGAGGAGTTCCAATTGGAGTAATAATTCCACCAATACTACATCCATAAGCGATAGCAAGGGCAAGTCTTGCTTTTAATCTTAAATCATGGGTTAAAAATACAGCTATTGGTATTAAAAGTAATGCCGTAGTTGAATTAGATAAAATTGAACTCAATAGTGCTGATGTTATTGCTAAAGAAAAAATCATTCCCCTTGGAGTATTTGGGAAAATTGTTAATAACTTATTTGAGATATATTTATGAAGATTTATTTTTTGAGTAGCAATTGCTATCATAAATCCACCCATAAATAAAAATATAGTGGTATTAGAATAATTTGCAGTTGTAGTTTTTATATCTAAAATATCAAATGCTGGAAATAAAATTATAGGTAATAATGAAACAACACCTATAGGCAAAGATTCATTTGTCCATAATATTACGAATAATGCTATTAAAGCAATTAAAACTGAGTGTTGCATACTAAAAGTAGTAGATGCAACAAAAAAGAAAACTACAGATACAAGTAGTGAAATAATCATATTTTTCAAAGCTAATCCTTTATATTATTTTTTTGGTCTAAATGCTTTAATAACCTCTTCATTACATACTAAAAATGGTCCTTCCATTAAATCAATACAATATGGAATTGCTGGGAAAACAGCATCTAAACACTCTTTTATTGATTTTGGTTTTCCAGGAAGATTTACAATAAGAGAAGAGCCTCTTAAACCTGCTGTTTGACGTGATAGAATTGCTGTTGGTACAAATTTTAAAGATTCAGCTCGCATTAACTCACCAAAACCTGGCATCATTCTATCGCATACTGCTTCTGTGGCCTCTGGTGTAACGTCTCTAAGTGCTGGTCCTGTTCCACCAGTTGTTACAACTAAACAACACTTTTCATTGTCAACTAAATCTTTTAAAGTATTTTCAATAGTAACTCTATCATCTTCAATACATCTATAAATAGGCTCCCATGGAGTTGTTAAATAACTATTTATTGTATCAATAATTGCTTTTCCTGATAAATCCTCATATATTCCAGCACTTGCTCTATCACTTGCAGTAACAATTCCAATTTTAGCTATTTTTTCACTCATAATAAATGTCCCTTCTCTTTTATATAATAAACTGTAGCATAATTTTTAAAAAAATCTTTTACTTTAGATGAGTCAATTATTTTATCAACTCCACCTAAATATACTTCTATTTTTGTACCTCTATCTAGTAAACTTTGAAGTTTTTCTTCACTCCATTTATAGTTTAAAAGCTCTTCTAATTGTTCAGCTGTTCCTAATTCAAAATATTTTGAAATATCAATTTGTAAAGGATAAATCACATTTGATAAGAAATTCTGACAATAAGCATTTGCATCTTTTTTGAAATACATAAGTTGAGTTCTTTTAAATTTATCATCAAAAATTTGGAAAAAAGCGGGAGAAAAGAGTTGAAGTTTATCAACTCTTTTTTTTGTAGAGAAAGCCTCTTCAAAGGCTTTTATAGCACCAAAAGAAAAACCAGATATTGTAAAATCATTGTTTACAAGATATTCATCAAAAAGTTCCGATTCGTTTTTAAAACAAAAACCAGAAAAATATCTCTTAAATGTCATCTTTTGTAATCACTTCATTTTTAATCATAATATTCTTTAATCTATTTATCTCTTGAGAATTTTGTGATAATTCACTTCTTAAATCATTTTTAATATCTGTTAGTAACTCTTCAACAGAATTTGCCATTTTATATTTATTTACAATGTCATGTGCGGTTTTTGAAGCTGATTCTAAATCTTCATGATTTATTGCATATTTCTCTTTTTCTATAACTTCTACACCAATAAATCCAGCTAAATCTCTTCTAATATTTTCACACAATTCAGCATAAGATGGATATGTTGAGTTAAGTTTTTGAACACTTTCATCAAATAAAGCAACTTTAGTTTTTGAAATAAACGCTTTAGAAGCTTGATAAATAGATAAAATCTCTTTTTGTCTATTATCTAGGATTTTTAGTTGTTTTTTTCCAAATTCCAGTTTGTTTTTTGCAATTAAAATATCATCATTATTTAATATTCTTTTATTATTTTTAATCATATTTAATAAAGCTTCATTTATCAAAGTTGCTAGTGTAGCCGAACTAAAACCAGCTGTTTCATTTACTAATCTTTCAATATTTATCTCATGGTTTTTACCAGTTAAATATAATTCCAGAATCTTTTTTCTGTCATTTATATTTGGAAGTCCCACATGAACTCGTCTATCAAATCTTCCTGCACGTAATAGTGCATCATCTAAAACTTCAATTTTATTTGTTGCTGCAATTACAATAACTCCACTATCTCCATCAAATCCATCCATTTGAGTTAAAAGTTCATTTAAAGTAGATTCTCTTTCATCATTTGATTTTCCACTTCTTGCTTTTCCAACAGCATCAATTTCATCTATAAAAATAATTGCTGGTGCACTTTGTTTTGCTTTCGCAAAAAGTTCTCGCACTCTTTTAGCACCCATTCCTACATATATTTGAACAAAACTTGCACCACTTTGATAAAAAAATGGAACATCAGCTTCACCTGCAACTGCTCTTGCAATTAAAGTTTTTCCAACACCTGGAGGGCCAACTAATAGAACACCTTTAGGAAGTTTTACACCTTGTTCAAGATATTTTTTTGGATTATTTAAAAAATCAACAACCTCTTCAAGTTCCTCTTTTATCTCATTTATTCCTGCAACATCTTTAAAAGTAACATTTGAAGTAACTGCTTGAATATTTGAATTTAAATCCTCATTTGAAATATTTGCTTTTGATTTTGTAAGTTCATTATCAAAAGCACTTGTTTCCTTATTTTTCTTATTTTTATTAAAAAAAGCTTTAACTTTTTCTTGTTTTACTTTTAAATATAAAGCTAAAAAAAGCAAAATAAATAAAAATCCAATTCCTATATAATAAGAATTTCCCACAATATGAGTACCACTTTTATAAATAGTATATAAAAATAGAATCAACAGAATAACTGCTGACATGGCCATTAATTTAAAATTTTTTTCTAAATTTTTATTATTTGAATCTTGCGACATTTTTTTCAGCCTTTACTTCATAATCATCTATAAAAACCCAATCTCCAACTAAATCAACTGGAGAATCTATCTCTATTTGATTGAAAAATTGATCGAAACCTATATATTTTCCATTTTTTTCTTGTTCTATTAAAACTTCTAATTTTTGAGTGTTATTTTTTCTAAAATCATAATTTTTTTGTTCAATGATTTTTGTTAACTCATTGTATCTTATTTTTGCAATGTCACCTTTTATTTGAGGTTTCATAGTAGCACTTGGTGTTCCATCTCTTTTTGAATAAGTAAAGGCATGAATATGAGTTAATGGAAATCTATGAAGATTTTCCATAGCTTCACGCCATAACTGCTCAGTTTCACCAGGATGTCCAACAATAAAATCAGTTCCTAAAGCATATCCATTTGAACTTAAAAACTCAAAAAGTTCTAAATCAGATAAAACCTTGTTTCTTCTATTCATTATCTGTAACATCTCTTTTGAAGTATGTTGAAGTGCAATATGAAGATGTTTTGCCATAAATGGCTCATTTATTAGCTCTTTAAATTCATCATCAATTTGAATAGGTTCAATGCTTCCCATTCTTATTCTTCGAACACCTTTGATTAAAGACATTTTTTTAAGAAGTTTTGCCAAAGAAGTATGTTGTTTTTTTCCATAAGAACCAACATTTGTTCCAGTTAAAATAAACTCTCCAAAACCATTTGCTGCTAGTGTTGTTACTTGCTCTAAGATTTTATCTTCAGCATAACTTCTTGCATCGCCCCTTACATAAGGAATAATACAATATGAACATCTAAAATCGCAACCCTCTTGAATTTTAATAAATGCCCTACTTTTTCCAACAAACTCTTCAACTATTGTTTCATCAATATGTGTTAAATCACCAGCGTGGAAAAATCTGCTTTCATTTAATAAAAGCTCATTTATTTTCTCTTTTTCAGAGTGTCCAAAAAGTGAATCAACTTTATCTTCTTTGAAAAGTGCTTCACCTTTTGTCCAAACTCCACAGCCTGTAAATACAACTCTTGGGTCTTTTGGAAGTTTTTTTAAGCCACTTATATAACCTCTGGCTGTACTATCAGCACTATTTGTAACTGTACATGAGTTTATTACAACTACGTCAGCATCTTTTTCATTTTGTGTTACTTCAAAATCTTTTAGATTACTCATCATAACTTGAGTATCAAATACATTTGTTCTACAACCAAAAGTTTTAAAATAAACTTTTAGTTTGTTTTGTGAAAAATTCATTAATATTTATTTCCTAATTTATCTTTGTATAATTTCATCTTCCAAATCTTTTGGAACTTTTTTACTTTTCATTGCTGGCCCATAGGCATTATCTGTTCTATTAATATTAATTTGAGAAGTAGGATATGCTATATGAATATCATCTTCTTTCATAAAAGCATCAAGTATTTCAGGACTTATTGTACTTCTTAAAACCAAAGCTGCATAAGAGTTTG
>JBBRXF010000085.1:0-10376 GCA_038248665.1 Campylobacterales bacterium
ATTGTGAATTCACATAATTTATACAAATAAGATATAATATTTTTTTTCAAAGGATTAACATGAAGTTTTTTTTAAATATATTTTTAATAATTTTTATTCTATTTATTAGTGGTTGTAGTTCAAAAAAATTAACTGTAAAAGCACTTTATCCCTCAAAAATAGAAAATGAAAAAATATACACAATAAGAGTTGAAAGATTTTACAGAGATGATATTAATCAAACAGTAGCACTTGCAAATAAAATAGCAAATAAAATAATTGATAATCAAAGAATATTTGAATTAAGAGATGGTGATTTTGGAACAGATGCAATTTTAAGTGGTGAAGTTCTAAATTCATCTTTAAATACTCAAGTATATTATAGAACAGAAGTTGATTATTCAAGATGTAGATTTTATAGATATGATGAACGAAATCGTACTAGAGAATGTATTGAGTATCAAATTAGACAAATTCCTTGTGAAAAAAGAGAATACAACGTTACAACAAATATCAAATTAGTAAAACCAATAACAAATATTGTAATCTTCTCAAAAACCTATGATAAATCAAGTTTTGACGATATGTGTTTTGACCGACGTCCATATTATCCTATGTATACAGATTCAAGGGATGTATTTAGGGTAAACAGTCAAATAGCAGATGATATAGCTAATAATATTTTAGATGATATATCGCCACACTATGTATATTATGATATTGAAATAATTGAAGAGTTAGATAAAGATACTTTAGTTTTTTCAAAAGAGCAAGAAAAAAGATTTGAAAAAATTGTTGAGTTAATAATGACTAAAAATCTTGATTTGGCAAAAATGGAACTTGAAAAATTAGATAGTGAATTTAATGGGAAAAGTTTTGAAGTTGTTTATAATTTAGCATTAATAAATGAAGCATATAATCAGCTTCAAATTGCAAATCAGCTTTATAATGAAGCAAAAACATTAACCTTAAATGTTAAATATTTAGATTTAGCTAATTATGGAATTAATAGAACAAGTAGAAATTTAGAAGAAAAAATCAAAGCTAAATCACAATTGCCATAGCTTATAAAATCGCTATTTAACAACTTTTAACCATTATTTTTGTATATTAAATTTTTATTATAAATATTAAAATTTTTAAACTTAAAAGGTTAGATAAGGTGTCAATGAATAAATTTAATTATACAGCTATTTCTGATGACTGTGTAAAGTGTGGAAAGTGTAAACCTGTTTGTACAATCTTTAATATAAATCAAGATGAAGCAACAAGTCCAAGAGGATTTATTGATTTATTAGGAGCTTATGAAAGAGATGAATTAGAACTAGACAAAACTGCAAAAGATATTTTTGAATCATGTTTTTTATGTACAAACTGTGTTGAAGTGTGTCCAAATGACTTGCCAACAGATATGATAATTGAGCAAGTAAGAAGTGATATTGCAAAAAAATTTGGAATTGCTTGGTATAAAAAATTATTCTTCTTTTTATTAAGACATAGAAGAACTATGGATTTTTTATCAAAATTAGGATGGGTATTCCAAACTTGTGCTTTAAAACTTGATGATAAAAAACAATCAGCACTACCTAGATTTTCCCTTCCGATTGTAAAAAAAGGAAGAGTTCTGCCTTTTGCAGATGCTAGAAGTTTTTTAAATAAATATCCAGCAAATATATTTGCAAAAAATAAGAAAATTGAAGAGACAAAGAAAAATAAAGTTGCAATTTTTATAGGTTGTATGAGTAATTATACTTACACAAATACTGGAGATTCTTTAGTTAAAATCCTAAAAAAACTTGAACTTGATATTATGATTCCAAAAAAACAACTTTGTTGTGGAGCACCTGCTTATTTTACAGGAGCTTTTGATACGGTTGATTATCTTGCTAAAAAGAATATTGAATATTTTGAAACTTGGATTGATGAAGTAGATGCTGTAATTATTCCAGAAGCTACTTGTAGTGCAATGATAAAACAAGATTGGGAACATTATTTTCATAACCAGCCAGAATGGAAAGAAAGAGCCATAAAATTATCAAAAAAAATATTTATGGCTACAAAATGGCTAGAAAATAATACAGATTTAAAAAATCTACTTGCAAACAGTGGTAAAAAATTTGACCAATTAGTAACTTATCATGATCCTTGTCATGCAAAAAAAATGCAAGGTGTTTGGCAAGAGCCTAGAACTCTTTTAAAACAAAACTATGTATTAACTGAGATGAGTGATTCAAACAGATGTTGTGGTTTTGGTGGAGTTACAATGCAAACAGAAAAATATGATTTTGCAAAAGCAGCAGGCGCTCCAAAAGCTGCCATGATAAAAGAGACAAAAGCACAAATTGTAAGTGCGGAATGTAGTGCGTGCAGAATGCAAATTACAAACTCTTTATTCTTAGCAGATGTAGATGTTCAATTTAAAAATCCAATTGAACTAATTGCAGAAGCATTGGAGAACTAATGGAATATTGGCAAAATATATATTCTCATTTTAATCCTATTGCTTTTAATTTAGGTCCAATTGCAGTTCATTGGTATGGACTTATGTATGCACTTGCCTTAATTAGTGCAATTTTTGTTGCAAAATGGTTTATAAAACATGATAAATTACCAATTTCAAATGACTTATTTGACTCATATATTTGGTGGGCAGAAATTGGTGTAATTTTAGGTGCAAGACTTGGTTATGTACTATTTTATGATACACATACAATGTACTATTTAACTCATCCTTGGCAAATATTTAATCCATATATTGATGGAATTTATGCAGGAATATCTGGTATGAGTTATCATGGTGCTTTTTTTGGATTCATAATCGCATCATATCTATTTTGTAGAAAAAATAAAATATCTTTTTGGTTTATAACCGATATTGCTGTTCTTGGTGTTTCAGCAGCTTATGTATTTGGGCGATTAGGAAACTTCTTTAATCAAGAGCTTGTTGGTCGTGCAACAGATGTTCCTTGGGGAATTTATGTTGGACAAGTGTTAAGACATCCATCACAAATTTATGAAGCAATTCTTGAAGGTTTAATAGTTTTTGTTATATTAGTTTTCATTAGAAAAAGAAAAACTTTTGATGGTCAATTAGCTTTAATGTATGGGATACTATATTCAACAGCTAGAATTATTGCGGAATTCTTTAGACAACCAGATAGTCAATTAGGATTTATTTATAGCACTTGGCTTACAATGGGGATTTTACAATCTTTTATTATATTGGTACTTTGTGGGATTTTATATATAAAAATAAAAAATAAATAGTTAAATTTTAACTATTTATTTTAAGTTCTTTAGTGTAACCAGCATCAACTGCTAGTTCTGCAATTTTGTTTCTTAATAAGTCTAATCTCCAACCGTGTCTACCTGCAAAATTTTCTATTTCAGCATCTCTTTGTTCAGGAGTACAAAATACAAAAATTCTTTTTAAAAAAGGTTTCGGTACTTGTATAGCTATTAATTGAAAATAATTCTCTTTACAGCTTCTTGAGCAAAAAGCCTTACTCATAGCAATCTTTTTTTTGCAGAAAGGGCAATGCGACATTATTTATTACCTTTGATTATTAGTTTGTAGAACTTTGCATTAGTAACATCTTGAAGAAATTTTGGTTCTATATCATGTAAAGCTATGATATCAACAATTTTACCGTCCATTAACCAACCCCGTCCAGTATCTTCTATTACTTGACTTTCAAATAATTGGATTAATTCTTCTTTAGAAACAAGTAGTTCTTCCATATTATAACTTTTTTATTAAGATTTTGCAAATAGAGACTCTTAATTTGACTTAAGAATATCTATTGTATAGCCCTTGTTAGAGTGGTTTTTGATAATTTCATAATATGTTTTTTGTCTTATTTTATTAACTATATTTCTCATAGTATAAATAGACATATCTTTACCTTTCCAAACTACGTCTCTGATTATATCATAATCTGTTATTTCATTTCGCTTAGCAATTAATAATTTTAGAAAAGATTTTTCTAATCTAGTAAAATCAATTAAAACTCCACCTGATTTGAAAAATTGATCTCTATACTCATCAAAATAGATTCCATTTTCGAATTCTATTTTATCTCCTCTTTTTGTTTGATTTAAACACATAATAACTGCAAGTTTTAAATCTTTTGCTCTTAAAGGTTTAGATAAGAATGTATAAGCACCTGAATTGATTGCTGTAACAATATTTTCATTATTATCAGCCTCTGAAATAACAATTTTAGGTAAACTTGGAGCTAGTGCTGATAATTCAGAACATAATTCAGGAAAAGAAACTCCAACAATATCTGTATCTATGATAGCCATATCGTAATTATTTGAACAAGCAAGAGATAAAGCATCTTTCATAGTAGAAGCGATTTTTAACTCTTTAAAATAATCATCAAATTCATTCCCAATTGCTTCATTAATTTTTTCATCACTACTTACAAAAAGTAGTTTTGCATTATATAGTTTTCTAATATTTTTTACTGTTTTTAACATAATAATTCTCTTTATTAATTTGGTTTAAAATGTAATAATAACTAAAATTTAATAATTTGTCAAAATATTATTAATAAAATAACTTATATTCGGACAAATTTGAGCTTATTTCAATTCTTGCCAAGATTTTCCTATTGATACAGATACTTTTAAAGGTACATTCAATTTATATACTTTTTCCATTATTTCCTTTAAATCACTTGTTATTTCTGCTACTAAATCTTCCTTAATTTCGAAAATCAGTTCATCGTGGATTTGTAATAACATTCTCATATTATTGTTATTTTTATATTTTTCATATATTTTAACCATAGATAATTTTATTAAATCAGCTGCACTTCCCTGAAACAAAGTATTAACTGCTTCTCTTAAATATGCAGCTTTAACCATGGCATTTGCAGAATCAAAATCAAATAATCGTTTTCTATTTAATAATGTTTTAATGTAGCCATTAGAATGAGCAAAATCTTCTATTGATTTTAGATAATCTTTTACACTTTTAAAAGCTTCAAAATATGAATCTATATAAAGTTTTGCTTCTTTTGAGGGAATTCCTAAAGTATCTCCAAGTTTTTTACTTCCCATTCCATATAATAATCCAAAATTTATAGATTTCGCAATTCCTCTTTTTTCTTTTGCTTGCTCTTGTCCAAAAATCTTAACTGCTGTTTGGTAATGAATATCTAAATCATTTTTAAATGCATCAACTAAAGCTTCATCTTCACTAAAATGAGCCAATAATCTTAACTCTATTTGAGAGTAGTCGATTCCCACAAGTTTATATCCTTCTCTTGGGATAAAGGCTTCTCTAATTTTTGAACCACTTCCCGCTCGAACTGGAATATTTTGTAAATTTGGATTTTTTGAGCTTAATCTTCCAGTTGCAGTTCCTGTATGTAAAAATGAAGTATGAATTCTATTATCTGCATTTTTTAATCCAAGATCTAATAATGGTTCAATATAAGTTGATTGAAGTTTATATGCTTCTCTATAGTTTAATAAAAGAGGAATTACTTCATGTTCATTTAATAAACCACTTAAAACAGCTTCATCTGTACTATAGCCTGTTTTTGTTTTTTTTGATGTTGCAAGTCCTAAGGTTTCAAATAATACAACTCCTAGTTGTTTTGGAGAGTTAATATTAAATTCAACTCCTGCAGCTTCATAAATATTTGAAGTAAGTTCTTGAATATATTTATAGTTTATACCTTTTAGTTCTTGAAGTAAATTAACATCAACTTTTATTCCATTATTTTCCATATCAGCTAAAACATAAATAAACTCAAATTCTAAATCAAAGGCAAGTTTCAGTAAATTTTCATCCTCTTTTTCTTTAAAAATCTCTAATTGTTTATTAAATAGTTTTAAAGTCATCAACGCATCTTCTGCAGCATATTCACAAGCTTTATACACATCAACATTTGAAAAGTTTTCACCTTTTTTTACTACATCTTTAAATGAAATCATTTTATGGTCAAAGTATTTATCAACTTGATAATCAAGGCCAACTTTTTCATTTGTATCTAAAAGCCAAGATAAGATCATAGTATCTGCATAGAGTTTCAACTCAATATCAAAATTATGTTTTATCACAGCATAATCGTATTTAAAATTTTGTAATACTAATTTATGTCTATTTAACTGAGTAATTGCTTGGCGTGCAGCATCTTTTGAAATTTGCTCTGGTACTCCTAAATAAAAATGGGCAATAGGAACATAATAAGCTTTATTTTTTTCATAAGCAAATGAAAAACCAACTATTTGAGCTTTTTGAGTATCTATATCTGTGGTTTCAGTGTCAAAAGCTACTATTGCATCCCTTGGAATTGTATTTATTGCTAGTGATAATTTATTTTCATCATCTAATAAAACATACTCAATATTGTCATTTTTTTCTTTTTCTACTGGAATTTCCGTTTTAAAACTCATACCATTTTTATTTATTCTATCAAGAATTTTTGCCATATCATATTGGTGTAAAATATCACTAATCTTTAAAATAGGATTTTCAGCAGGTAATAAAAAATTATTTAAATCATCAATAACATGACAATCTCTTGATAAAGTTACTAGCTGTTTTGAGATAAAAGCCATTTCCCTACTCTCTTCTAAAAGAGTTTTCCATCTTTTTTTCTCAATGTTTTCTAAGTTTGCATAGATATTTTCTAAAGTCCCAAATTGTTGAATTAAAGCTTCTGCTGTTTTTGCTCCAATTCCTTTTACTCCTGGAATATTATCAGCACTATCACCTAAAAGTGATTGATAATCTGTAAATTGAGATGGATGAACTCCATATTTTTCTAAACATTTTGCTTCATTTATAACAACTCTTTTTGTTGGGTCAAATAGATAAATAGTATCATCTTCAATTAATTGATATAAATCTTTATCGTGAGATACGATTCTAACTTCCAAACCTTTTAATTTTGCATCGTGTGCAATTGATGCCACAATATCATCTGCTTCAAAACCTGTTCTAATTGCTGTTTTAAATCCCATTAATTCAATCCAAGAGATTGCTATTGGAAGTTGTTTTAATAAATCTTCGGGAACATCAGGTCTATGAGCTTTGTAATTATCATAAAGGTCATTTCTAAAAGTATTTCCTTTTGCATCCAATGCAAAAACTATATAATCAGTTTGGAAATCTTTTCCAATATTTGCTATAAAATTAATAAATCCTGTTAATAAACCAGTGGGAAAACCCTCTTTTGATCTTAGTGGTGGAAGGGCAAAATAACTTCTAAATAAAAATCCAAAAGTGTCTATTACGGTAATTGTTTTTTTCATAAAATTTCTCTTTCATATGCTTGTTTAAAGATTTTATAATATAATAATGTCACTAAAAATAAGGTTTTACAATTATAAAGTGATAAAAGGAACATAAATGATAATAATACCTGCAAGGTTAAATTCAAGTAGATTTGCAAATAAAATTATGGTTGATATTTTGGGATTACCAATGGTAATTAGAACAGCTAAGCAAGTAAGCTCTCTTGATAAAGTTGTAATTGCTACAGATTCACAAGAAGTTATTGATTTGGCTTCACAATATGGTTTTGATGCAGTGCTTACTTCAAGTTCACACAATAGTGGAACAGATAGAATAAATGAAGCTGTAAATATTTTAAATTTAAGTGAAGATGAGATTATCGTAAATGTGCAAGGTGATGAACCATTTATCGAAGTGGAAGTTGTTGAAGCTGTAATAAATAGAGTAAAACAAATAAAAGAGAATAATGAAGATATAATGATTACGTCATGTTATAAAGAGATAAGTTCAGAATTAGCAGATGACCCAAATCATGTAAAAGTTGTTTTAGATGAACATTCAAATGCCATTTATTTTTCACGAGCAAAAGTACCATACCACAGAGATCACCATGAAGTGACAAATTATAGTGGACATTTGGGAATTTATGGATTTACTAAAAAATCTTTAAATGATTTTTGTAAATTAAACTCTTCAAAATTAGAAAACATAGAAAAACTAGAACAACTAAGAGCTATTGATAATGGACATAAGATTGCAATGGTAAAAGTTGTCTCTAAATCTTTTGGAATTGATACCCAAGCAGACTTAGATAATGCAATAAGAATCTTCGGAAAATAATTTTTTTAATGCTTTATTATCTATATTTATTTAATAAAGTAATTTTAAAGTAATTTTATGGAAAACTTAAGATAACTAAAATACAAACTAAGGTAATTGATGCGTTATGACGTACTAATAGTAACAGATGAGCAAGAACAATTTAAAAATTTCAAGAAATATGCTTCAAAAATAATGAAGAGTATAAACATTACACTCTCTTTTGAGTGTGATGATATTTATGATGCTATTGAATATGCTGATTTGCTAATAATTGATATTAATGTACACAGTTACTTTAATCCTTTGGAAGAGTATTTAGAAAAAAATATTCATGCAATTTTTTTAGTTGATGCTGATTTAGACTTAGGAAAATACTCAATTATAAGACAAGAAGATGTTTTATATAAACCTTTAGATTTAGATAAATTAATTTTAAAAATAAAACATTATACAAATTTAGTTGATGAAAATATTGTTCTAAAAAAAGAAGAAGAGTTTTCAAATTCAATAATAAATAATATAGATTATCCGATTTTTTCGGTGGATAATGAAAAAGTAATTTTTTCAAATGATCATTTTTTTAAACTTTTGGATTGTAGCTCTTTAGAAGAAATTAATAGTAAATATAAAAATATCACAAACATTTTTCAAGAAGAAGAAGGTTGTTTTACCAACTTTGATGATAAATTATTTGAAAAAAGTGAAAATAAAAATATCAAAGTTTGTATAAATAGCAATAATGTTAAAAAATATTTTTCTTTACAAAAAATTCTTCTAAGTCATAATAATACTTCAATTATCATTTTACATGATATAAGCCATGAAATCGAACATAAACATGAATTATATAAACTTTTATATACAGATAATTTAACAAAATTCCCAAATAGAGCTAAGTTAATTGAAGATTTACATACAAATAATCTGAATTTAGAAGCAGTTTGTCTTTTAAATATTAACTCATTTAAAGAAGTAAATGATTTTTTTGGACATAAAGTTGGAGATGCAATATTAATTGATGTTGCTAAATTAATTGAAGAAAAAGTAAAACAAGTAGGAAATCATATAAAACTTTATAAATTCCCATCTGACAATTATTGTATTACAAATACAAAAGATTGCCAAGAGAGTTTTATTGAACTTATAAAAAATATAGTTGAATCGGTTTATAAAAGAGTTTTTGTTTATGAATTATATGAAATTGACATTAGAATAACTGCAGGTATCTCTTTTTCAAACAAAAACAATAAATTAATTACAGCAGATATTGCTTTACAATCTGCAAAAAAAGACCATAAAGATTATCTTGTTTTTTATGATGAACTTGATAAATTTAGAGAATATGAAAATAATATGCTTTGGACAAAAAAATTAAAATCTGCATTTATTAATGATAATATTGAAGTATATTTCCAACCACTTGTAAATAATAGAACTTTAAAAGTTGATAAATATGAGTGTTTAGTAAGACTAATTGATGAAGAAGGAAAAGTTGTTGCACCATATTTTTTCCTTGATATTTCAAAAAAATCTAATCAATATACAAAACTTACAAAAATTGTTTTAGAAAAATCATTCCAAAAATTTGAACGTTTACCCTTTGAATTTTCTGTAAATATTTCATATGAAGATATTGAAAGTCCTGATTTTCTTGATTTTATTAAAGAATTACTAAAAAAATATGATGTTAAAAATCGAGTTGTGTTTGAAATACTTGAAGATGAAAGTATCAAAAACTATAATCTTCTAATCTCTTTTGTAGATGAAGTAAAATCTCTAGGATGTAAAGTTGCTATTGATGATTTTGGGAGTGGATATTCAAATTTTGAACATCTTTTAAAGATGAATATTGATTATTTAAAAATTGATGCTTCTTTAATAAAAAATATTGCAATAAATGAGAACTCTTACAAGATAACAAAAACTATCATAGAATTTGCAAAAAATTTAAATCTTAAAACTATTGCTGAATATGTAGAAAATGAAGAAATATTTAATATTGTTAGAAAATTAGGAGCTGATTATTCACAAGGTTATTTTTTCTCAGCTCCAATCTCAGCCCCAAATATAGTAGAATATAATGAAAGTGCAGATAAAAATGATGAATAAAGAGATTTTAAAAACCATTTCAGTTTTATATGTTGAGGATGAAAATGATGTAAGAGAATTTACTTCAAAATTATTAACTTCTTTACTTAAAAATGTTTATGTTGCACAAGATGGCCTTGAGGGTTTAAAAATATTTGAAGAACATAAAGATGATATAGATTTAATTGTTTCAGATATTAATATGCCTAAAATGGATGGTTTATCAATG
>JBBRXF010000086.1:0-10194 GCA_038248665.1 Campylobacterales bacterium
ACCTTTGTCAAGAGCTTACGGCTTAAATTTGGCTTAAATTTTGGGATTTGTTCGCTTTACTTTATTTTTATTGGGTTTATTCACTTAATTTTAGAATAATACTTTGTTTCTATTGGGTTTTTATTTAATAATCTTCTATCTTTGTATATCCACTGCTTGGAAATAATACAATTTTCTTACTTTTTCCATCTTTATTAACAAATTTTATATCACAAGGCTCTGTTATTTCATATTCTGTTGATTCATTTTCATATGAACTTAATTTTGAATATACTTTTCCATCACTTCCAAATGAGAGTTGTCCTAAAGATGTCGTTTCATTACAAGACATTTGTACATCTGTTATTCCAAAAGCTTTTGTTAATAAAACATATTTACTATTTGAACTATTTTCTTTACAATAATTTGAACTGTAAATATTTTTTTTTGTTAATGGGTCTTTTAAACTATCTTCACTACTGGGATGGCCACTATTATTTTTATCACTGTATATTGAATAATATATTCCATCTTCAGTTTCTCTACATCTAAAGAATTTGATAGTCCATCTTTTTTTATACCATAAAGAATCATTGGTATCATATTTATCATCAATTAATGCCAAGTATCTTGTATATGATAAATACAATAAAATTCTATTGGTTAATTCATCTAAATTGTTAATTTTATTTTTTGGCAGAAAAGTTATATATAAAAAGCTTATGAGTGTTATTGTTAGTATCAATTCTAATATAGAAAATGATTTTTTCATTTTATCTTAATTAAATAAGCAACAAAAACTTCCTTACCATAATACTTTATGCTTATTTTTTCACTTGGATAATTATAATCTTTTAGCGTTAGGAAATAATCATCACCTTGCCCTATTTTATAGAACTTCAACCTTAAAGCTAATTCTATATCATCTGTAGTTATTGCTTTTATATCTCTTTTTGAAAGTTCTTCTGCTAATTCTTTTACAAAATGATATTGATAAACAAAGTGTTTAGCTGGATTTTGAAAAATCAGATATAAGGGTTTATTTACAAAAGTTAAAATTACATTTATAGACAACATCACAACAACTAATATAACTAGAATATTGTAATTAATTCTAAACTCTTTAAGTCTAACTCTATATGAGTGAAAAAATGTTTTTAACATAAATGGCAATGAGATTACAACAAAAGGTGCAAAATCCTCTATATATACCCTTTGTCTAAAAGAAACTATCAAAGATAAAAGTAAAGCAGTTATTGAAATATACCAAGTTAATGTTTTTTCATTTTTTATCCAAGCTCTATACATTGTATATATAAAATATAAGAAAAGCAATGGAGAGAATACTGTTGCATAAATAGCAAAAGTATCAACTAAGAATCCTCTAGGTTTTCCTCCTGTTGAAAATCCATATATATACATAGAAATTATAAACAATATTAATGAAAAATATATTAGTTTTGTATCTTTATTTTTTATTGAATAAAAGAATAGTGCTAAATATAAAACAGCAAAAGAGTTATCAATAAATAAAAACAGTAACAATAATAAATAGGAGTGTTTATTATACTTCTGGTAATAGTATAAATATAACAAAGTGCAAAAAATTACAATTATTGCGCTATTTACTAGTAATGATGCACTAAGAACTCCAGGAAGAGTCATAAATATTATTATGGAAATATATCTATCTTTTTCATATCTGAAATAATTTTCAGTGATTTTATACATGATAATTACAGAAAAAATATAAAATAAAATAAATGGTAGTCGTAAAGCTATATCATTTTGTCCAAAAATATATATAGATGAATTTGTAATCAAAGACAAAATTGAAGTATTTACAAATACATTCAAAGCCTCTTTGTATGAAATACTAAGAGAATTACTTGCTTTAAACAACAATATAAATGTTAAAAATAGTAGTGATAAATAAAAATAGTATTTATATTTGTTGTTTGTTGTAATCATTTTGTTTATAATTTTAAGAAATTATCTATAATCTTATGTCCATGTTCACTCATAATTGATTCTGGGTGAAATTGTACTCCATAAATTTGTTTTCCTTTTATCTCTAAAGACATAATTTCACCATCATCTTCACTGTATGAAGTAACAATAATATCTTCTGGTAAATTTTCATTTTCTACAATTAATGAATGGTATCTTGTTTGAGTGAACTCTTTTGGTAAGTCTTCAAAAATTTTTGTATCCTCTACAACTTTTATTAAAGAAGTTTTTCCATGCATCATATTTTTAGCTCTTACAACATTTGCACCAAAAACCTGTCCAATTGCTTGATGTCCTAAACAAATACCAAAAATTGGTTTTTTTCCAGCAAAATATTTTATTACATCCAAACAAACTCCTGCATCATCTGGCGTTGCTGGTCCTGGAGATATGATAATTTTTTGTGGATTTAAATCTTCTATTTGTTTTAAAGTTAATTCATCATTTCTTATAATTTTTAAATCAGCTCCTAATTCTAGGCAATATTGAACTATATTATATGTAAAAGAGTCGTAGTTATCAATCATTAAAATCATATATATTATTTCCTTTTTTTTAAGTTTCGTATTATAACAATAATAAAATTTGTTTATCTTAAAAAATTATCTAATTTAATTTGATAATCATTCTTACTATTAAGATTAATTAAAGAATAAAGATATTACTATACAAATATAAAAACTTGAAAAAAAAAGAAGGAATCTCAGATGATAAAGAAATTGACATTGGGAGCTATTGTTTTAGCTTCATCATTATTTGCTTCGCAAGAAGTAAATGTATATTCTCAAAGACATTATGATTCAGATAAAATATTACTGAAACAATTTGAAGAAAAAACAGGAATTAAAGTAAATGTTGTAACTGCAAAAGCAGAAGAACTGGTATCAAAATTAGCGATTGAAGGTGCAAATACTCCTGCTGATGTATTAATAACGGCAGATATTGGTAATCTTTATGAGGCAAAAGATAGAAAACTTTTACAATCTATTGAATCAAAAACTTTAAGTGAAAATATTCCATCTCATTTAAGAGATAATGAAAATGAGTGGTTTGCACTTACAAAAAGAGCTAGAGTGTTTGTATATAATCCACAAAAAGTTGATCCATCTGAATTAAGTGATTATTTAAGTCTTACGAATCCTAAATTTAAAGGAAGAGTTATAACTAGATCATCAACTGCAGCTTATAATAAATCTTTATTAGCATCAATTATTGCACACAATGGAGAAGAAAAAGCTCTAGAGTTTACAAAAGGTTTAGTGAGTAACTTTTCTTATGATCCAAAAGGTGGAGATAGAGATCAAATAAGAGCTGTTGCTGCTGGTGATGCAGATATTGCCATTGTAAATACTTATTATTTAGGTGTAATGTTAAATGGCCAAGATAAAAAAGATGTTGAAATTGCAAAAAGTTTAAAAATATTCTTTCCTGCTCAAAATACAACAGGAACTCACATGAATATTTCAGGAGCTGGTGTTACAAAATATGCTAAAAATAAAGAAAATGCTATTAAATTAATTGAATTTTTAAGTTCTCTAGATGCTCAAGCTGTTTTTGCTGAAGCAAATCATGAATATCCTGCAAACCCAAAGGCTAAAATTTCTACAACTGTTTCATCGTGGGGAACGTTTAAAGAAGATATAATACCATTAAATGAAGTTGGGAAAAATAGCAAAAAAGCTGTTGAGATTGCAACAAAAGGAAATTGGAAATAAACAGATTAAAATACTACATCGCACCATTTATTGGTGCATGTATAGCATTACCAATACTAGCACTACTTTTTTATTTTATTCTTGAGGGAAGTTTTAATCTTGAATTTCTTTTAGGAGATATTGTAAATAGATATATAAGTGATACTTCTATTTTAGTTTTTGGAACTTTTTTAGTAGTTGTACTTTTAGGAACTATTACATCTTATTTAAGTGCAAGATTTGAATATTTTGGCGATAAAATTTTTGCCTTATTATTTGTACTTCCCCTTGCTTATCCCGCTTATATTTTAGGTTATGCTTATATTGGTTTTTTTGAATATCGAGGAATTTTATCTGATATTATAGGAAACTCTTCTGTAAGATATGATATTTTAAACATTTATGGTGCAATGTTTATTTTTGGTATAGCAATGTTTCCATATGTTTATATCTTAGCAAGAGTCTCTTTTGGTTCTGTTTCTTCAACTGTTAGTGAACTTGTATCTTTACACAAAATACATCCTATAAAAGCCTTTTTCAAAGTATATTTACCATTATCTTATCCTGCAATTTTTGCTGGAAGTATTTTAGCAATCATGGAAACACTTAGTGATTATGGAACTGTTTTATATTTTGGAGTTGAGACTTTTAGTGTTGGAATTTTTAAAAGTTGGTTTGGATATGGAGATTTAGCGCAAGCTATAAATGTAGCAATTATTTTACTTATATTTGTATTTGCTATTTTATGGACTGAAAGTTTAATTAGAAAAAAATATAGATTCGTTAGTTCAACCCATAGTGGTAAAAAAGCTTCTAAAATAAGATTAACTGGAAGATACAATTTTTTAGCTTTTCTTATCTCTTTTTTAATAGCAACAATCACGCTATTTATTCCAACAATGGTTTTAATTTATTGGTTTATTTTAGATATTCACACCCTTGATTTCACAACTTTTGATTATTTATATAATACTTTGAGTTTAAATATCTTCTCTTCATTGATTATTATATTCTTATCATTTTTTGTAATTTATATGCTTAGATTTTATCCCTCTAAAATTGGGAATATTACACATAAACTCTCAGTTTTAGGATATTCAATTCCTGGTGCTGTTGTTGGTGTTGGATTATTAATAATCAGTAGTTTTGTTGATACAAAACTTGGTCATATGCTTTTTAGTGGGACTTTTTTTATTTTAATTTTTGCTTATGCAACAAGATATTTTGCTTCAAGTATTGGTTCTATTGAAAATGGTTTTAGTAAAATTGACACAACTATTGATGATGCAACAAAAATATTTGGGAAAAGTGAATCAAATAATATTTTTAAAGTATATTTACCTTTAATGAAACCATACATTATCAGTGGATTCTTGATTCTTTATATAGATATAGCAAAAGAGTTACCTGCGACGCTTATTTTAAGACCATTTAATTTTGATACTTTAGCTATTAGAATTTATGAATTAGCAAGCAATGAAATGCTTTATAAAGTTGGTTTTCCAAGCCTTATTCTTGTTGGAACAACGGCAATTGCTGTTATATTACTTAATTCAAAATTTGCGAGAAAAAAGATATGAAAAAAATTGTACAGATAAAAAATCTGAAAAAAGTATTTTCAAAAGGCAATATTTGTGTTGCAAATGATATTAACCTATTTATTAATGAGGGTGAAATTTTTACAATACTTGGCAAAAGTGGAAGTGGTAAAACAACTTTTTTAAGAATGGTTGCAGGCCTTGAAATTCCAGATAGTGGTGAAATTATAATTGATGATAAAGAAGTCTTTTCAAAAAATAATAATCTTCAACCAAAAGATAGAAAAGTTGCTGTAGTTTTCCAAAACTATGCCCTACTTCCCCATTTAAGTATTGCTTCAAATATTACTTTTGGAAGTAAAGCTTCAAAAGCTGATTTAGAAGAAGTTTTAGAAAAAACAAAACTAAAAAGTCAAGAAAATAAATTTCCCCATGAATTAAGTGGAGGTCAGCAACAAAGGGTTGCACTCGCTAGAGCAATTATTACAAAACCGAAAATTTTACTTTTAGATGAACCTTTAAGTAATATTGATACAGAATTAAGAGCTCATTTAAGAGTTGAACTAAAAGAGATGATAAAATCTTTTGGAATCACAGCTCTATTTATTACCCACGATAAAGAGGATGCTTTTTACTTATCAGATAGAATTGCTATTATGAGTGGTGGAGATATTTTACAAGTCGGAACTGCAAAGAATATTTATCATCATCCAGTGAATTTGTATTGTGCAAATTTTTTAGGAAAAATGACTAAAATTTCTGAAAATTCTTATATTAGACCTGAACATATTCGTATTTGCCAAGATGGTAATTTTGAAGCACTTATTAAAAGTATTGTTTTTTATGGTAGTTTCTATGAAATAATTATCAAAACAGAAGATAAAGAGTTGCTAGTTCACAGTTTTGATGATACGCTTGAAGTGAATCAAAAAATAAAATATTTATATGATGGAGAAATCTTAACTTTTTAAATTACTAGGAAAATTATTATTTAAAATATTATTTTTATAATTATTGTAGTAGAATATTGCATGTTTATAAAAAAATTAATTTTAATATTTATATTATTTGTTACATGCGTATCCGCACGTGAAAATCAGAAAGTAACACTTTACTTAGATTGGTTACATCAATTTCAATTTGCAGGATATTATATTGCTAAAGAAAAAAGTTATTATAATGATTTTGGATTAGACGTAAACATTAAAGAGTTTAATTCAGACTCTAATATTTTAAAAAATGTTATGGAAGATGAAGCAAGCTATGGTGTTGGGAAATCATCACTTATTATAGATAAATTTAATGGAAATAATATTGTTTTATTATCTAGTATCTACCAAACATCTCCATTAGTTCTTATTAGTTTAAAAGATTCTAATATCCAAACTCCTAAAGATTTAACAGGTAAAAATATAATGATAACAGATGATGCTATAAGTTCAGCTGCTATCAATTCTATGATTATTTCACAAGGTGTAAAATTAGATGATATTAAAATACAAAAACACTCATTTGATATAAATGATTTAATAAATAAAAAAACAGATGCAATGGCTTGTTTTTTATCAAATGAACCTTACATCCTTGAAAAAGAAAATATAAAATTTAATATATTAAATCCCCATGATTACAACTTTGATTTTTATGAAGGGATTCTTTATACTTCACAAAATGAACTAATAAATAATCCTTCTCGAGTACAAAATTTTAATAAAGCTTCATTAAAAGGTTGGGAATATGCCTTTAATAATATCGAAGAAACAGCAAAATTAATATATGAAAAATATAATACACAAAATAAAAGTTTAGATGCTTTAATTTATGAAGGTAAGATATTAAAAGAACTATCAAAAGTAAATGAAGGATTATTAGGTGATATTAATCCAAAAAATATAGATGAAATGAAAAGATTCTTTAGTTTTTTAGGATTAAATAAACAAAATACTACTTTTGATACAAATTCTATCATATTAGACAAAATGAATATTTTACTAAATGAAGATGAAATGAAATATTTAGAAAATAATAGTTTTACACTTTTAGTTAAAGATAATAATATTCCTTTTTCATTTAAATTGACAAATCAATTAACTGGAATGGAGATAGATTTTTGGAATTTAATTTCAAAAAAATTATCAAAACCATTTAATATAGAAGAGACTATTGATAATAAAGTATTCAATATTTTTTCAAATACAATTAAAGCCCAATTTGTTTACACTTTTGAGAAGAAGAGTAAACAAGGTTATTTATTGAGTGAATCCGTTGCTCAAATTCCTATTGTTCTAATTACAAAAAATGATAAAAATTTTATTACCAATTTATCAACTCTTAAAAATGTTCCAATAGGTGTAATGGAAAATCTAGAGATTATCTCAACCTTACAAAACGAGTACCCAAATATAAATTTTATAAGTTTAAGTTCTATTGACGATGCACTTATAAAGCTGAAAAAGAATGAAATTTTTGCATTGGTTGATAATATTTATACAATATCAAATAAAATAGATAAAAATCATCTCAATAGTATAAAAATCAATACTCTATTAAATCATAAACTTAATGCCTATTTACAAGTTGAAGAAAAAAATCAACATTTTATAAATATATTAAATAGTGCAATCAATAGATTTTCAAAAGAAGAGAAAAGTAATATTTTAGATAGTTATCAATTTATCTTTTATCCAAAAGAGATTGATTTTTATTTTATTGCAAAAATTCTTATTCCATTTATTTTATTATTGATTATTTTTATATACTTTAATTTAAAACTAAAAAAAGAGATAAAAAGAAGAGTTGAAGTTGAAGAGCAATTATCACAACTTGCAAATAATGATAGTTTAACAAATATCTTTAATAGAAGAAAAATTGAAGAACTTTGTGAATTAGAAATAGAAAGAACTAAAAGATATAAAAATGATCTATCAATCATTTTCTTTGATATAAATGATTTTAAAAAAATCAATGATACATTAGGTCACCATTTAGGAGATGAAGTTTTAGTAAAAATTGCAAATTTAATAGAAAAAAACATTAGAACAACTGATTCAATTGGAAGATGGGGAGGAGATGAGTTTTTAATAATTCTTCCTGAGACAAATCTAGCTCAATGTGAAAATATTGTTTTTCATTTAGAAAAACAACTATCACAAATCACTTTTAGTGAATCAATAAAAGTTACTTGTAGCTTTGGGGTAACAACTTGTGAGAATTGCGATAACTTAGATTCTCTGCTAAAAAAAGCAGATGAATCTATGTATCTAAAAAAAATTAATCATAAGAAGAATAGGAATTAATCATTATCTTCAACAACTGCACCAGCAGGTTGTAAAACAGCTAAATAATCTTTAAATCTTTTTTGACCTAAATTATCAGCTTTATAATCATTTATTAATTGTCCAACATAATTTACTAATTCAGTTGCAGGAACTTTAACTCCAACTTTTCTAGCAATTCTACTTTTTGTTGTTCCTTCTAAGTTTCCACCCATTAAAACTTCATAACCTTCAACTCTTTCACCATTATGTCTAATCATTCCACCCACAAATCCAATATCAGAAATTTGAGGATGAGAACATCCATTTCCACATCCTGAAATTGCCATTGTTACATCTTCTTTAAAATCAGGGAATTTATTTTCAAGTTCTACTAAGAATTTTTTAGCAAACTCTTTAGTTTCTGTAATACCAAATTTACAGAACTCTTTTCCTGTACATGATTGTAATCTTGCTCTAAATGGAGTTGGAATATATGGATAACCTAAATTAGCAAATTCATCAGCTAGATTTTGAGCTACCTCATCTTTTACACCATAAACAATAAAGTTTTGAGTAGCTGTAATTGTAATTCCACCTGCATTATATTTTTTACAAATATCATACATTGCTTGGAAATCTTCACCTGCAACTCTTCCTGAGTTTGTAGCAAATCCAACATAAGACTCACCATCTTGTTTTGCTTTATTAATTCCAAAATGATTTCTATTTTCAGATGAAGTAATTTTTGGCTCAACTAATCCTTCTTGTAAAGAGTAACCAATTACTTTTTCAATTTCAGCAACAAATTTTTCAATTCCCCAGTCATTTAATAAGTGTCTCACCCTTGCTTTATTTCTGTTATCTCTGTTACCATTGTCTCTAAAGATTTCTGCACAAGCAACTGCTACATCTTGAACTTGTTCAGGTTTTACATATCTAGAAGCTCTTGTAGCTATTTGTTTTGATTTTGATAAACCACCACCAATAGTTAAATCAAATAATACTTCACCATCTTCAGTTTTAAATGCTGTAAATGCAACATCTTGAATTTCATGTGAAGCACAATGACATCCACACCCACTAATTCCTATTTTATATTTTCTTGGAAAATTACAAAATCTATCATCGTTTTTGTCAAAATATGTATCTACATTTTTTACGAGTTCTCTTGCATCAAAAATCTCATTTTTATCAACTCCACCAACTGGACAAGTCATAATTGGTCTTGGCCCATCACCTGATGCCATTCTTGAAGTTAATCCAACAGACTCTAATAATTTAAAAATCTCTGGCATATCTTTAATTTGAATATAGTGAAATTGCACATTTTGTCTATTAGTAAAGTCAACTAATCCTTGCGCATAATCTTGACCGATTTTTGCCATAACTTTTAATTGCTCTAAATTCATACTAGTATCAACTAGTTTTATTCTTTTCATAAAATATTTTTTATCTTCAGTTCCATCTGTATTTACATGAGGGTACATTCCGTACCATTTTAATAAACCAATATATTCAGCACTTAAAGGAATTCCTTCATTTGCTTCTTTATATATATCGTCAATAACTCTTAATGGATTTCTTGAAGCTTTTAATTGCTCTAGCGCTGATAACTCTTTTGCCATCTGATTTCTCCTATTTTTAAAGATAATCATAATATCTTTAAATATCTTTATTTTCAAAATTATATCCTATTTTTATAAAAAATAAATATAA